>CAMTYD010000032.1:0-29133 GCA_947085915.1 uncultured Parcubacteria group bacterium | reverse complement strand
GTTTTGATAGTGAAGGAGATGAATTCGCTCGTCCCGCAAACGAGAATTCAAAGACTGACCTTACCGGCATGTTCATTACATGGGGGCTCGTTTCGAACAGGCAACAGTCTGAATATTTGATGATAGCGCTCGCGATTGTCATTGTTATCATTGCGGTCTTCGTGTATCGTTCTACAGCTGTTTAGTTGGCCATAATAATTTTCACTACTGATATGAATAAGCAGACAAAGGCACGAGGGGAAAGAGGATTCACGTTGATTGAATTGCTTGTCGTCATCGCCATCATCGGACTTCTTTCCTCGGTTATTCTCGCGTCCTTGAATGGCGCCCGTAATAAGGGAGCCGATGCCGCAATCAAGTCTCAGATGAAGAGTGTCCAGTCCCAGGCCGAGCTTGTGTACGACGATGCGACGCCCAACAGTTATGAGGGAGTTTGTGAAGATGCGAATATTGTCTCGATGGTTACGTCGGCAAAGAATTCAGGCGGAGCAACTACCGTCAGTTTTGCGGACACTACCGCATCGGTACACGACACCACAGCGGTTTGTCACGATTCTGCCGACGCATACGCTATCGAAATCCCTCTCAAGACCACCAACACATCTTCGTACTGTATCGACAGTGACGGCACCGCGGAAATCACGGCAACAGTACTTGCCGCAAGTACATATACCTGTCCGTAAGAATAAAGACTCCTTGTAACTACAGACAAAATCCCGCGTTCGTCGCGGGATTTTGTTTTTTGACGATGGTACACTGGATGGATGATTGAGATAATCCCGACGTATGTTCCTCGCGATGAGAGTGATCTCTCTGCAGGACTGGAACACATACGTTCCTTTGCGACGGAGGTACATATTGATGTAGACGATGGTATTTTTGCTCCGATTACGACATGGCCGTATATAAAACAAGGCCAGTTTGAAGCTTTCAACCTTCCGCGTATGGACGGGCTTTTTTCCGAGGCGCATCTTATGGTCGAGGAACCGCAGAGTATCGGAGTCGCGTTTGCGCGTGCCGGTGCGGAGCGCATTGTCGGTCATGTCGAAGGTTTTGGAGATGCGGACGAAGTCCTCGGTGCCCTCAATGCATGGAAGAGAGCCGGAGCTTCGGAGGTAGGACTCGGACTTCTCTTCCAGACGCCCTTTGAAGTTGTTGCGCCTTTCGTCTCCGCCTGCGATGTGGTCCATCTTATGTCGATTGCATCAATCGGGACACAAGGAATTCCTTATGAATCAGGCGCGCCCGCACGTATCGCAGAGTTTCATCGTTTGTTTCCAGGCGTCACGATATCTGTCGACGGTGGCGTATCAGAAAGTAACATTGCTGATTTGGTGCGTGCGGGAGCGAGGCGCTTCGGTGTCGGTTCGGCAATCTCGAAAGCCCCACATCCGAAAGAAGCGTACGAACATTTGAAAACGATTGCAGAAAGTGCGTTAGAATAGAGTAATGGAGTTACTGACCGACGAAGAAATACGAGAGCTCGGCGGGCACGCGCATGATATCCGTACCACAATCATTGAAATGCTTGCTGCCGCCGGCTCGGGACACACAGCTGGTCCACTTGGTATGGCGGATATTTTTACGGCGCTCTATTTCCGCGTACTCAAGCATGACCCGAAGAATCCTGAATGGGCAGAACGCGACAGGCTGATACTTTCCAACGGTCATATTGTCCCCGTCCGATATGCGGCAATGGCCCACGCGGGATATTTTCCCGTGGAAGAATGTCTGACACTACGAAAATTCGGTTCGCGCCTTCAGGGGCATCCAGAGCGCGATATGTTGCCCGGACTTGAGACCACGTCAGGACCTCTCGGCTCGGGGCTTTCTGAATCAGCGGGATATGCCTACGCTGCACGGATGGACGGCAAGACATTTCGTGTCTTTTGTGCGATGTCTGATGGCGAGCAGGAAGAAGGGAATACGTGGGAGGCTATCATGTTTGCGGGCAAATATCGGCTCGCTAATTTGACGGCGATTATGGACCGCAACAACATCCAAATAGATGGCGATACCGAAGACATCATGCCGCTCGAACCATTGCGCGATAAATACGAAGCGTTCAATTGGCACGTTATTGAGGTAGATGGGCACAACATCCCGCAATTCATCGCTGCCGTGGATGAGGCAAAAGCCATTCGTGAAAAGCCGACACTTATTTTGGCGCATACGATTCCGGGCAAAGGCATTCCGACGATAGAAAACGATTATCGCTGGCACGGCAATCCGCCGGGCAAAGGCCCAATTGATAAAATCCCTGCGGACAAGCAGAAGGAAGTATTTTTGGAAGAACTCCGCAATTCAAAATAATATGATTAATCCTGATGCAAAATTGGCAGAAAATATATTCGAGAAGCCCGCGATGGCTTCGACGCGCGAGGGCTTCGGCAAAGGTGCAGTAGAAGCGGGTACGGCCGATGAGCGTGTTGTCGTTCTTACGGCTGATTTGGCTGAGTCCACGCAAGCGCACCATTTCCAAAAAGCATTTCCTACACGCTTCATTCAATGCGGCGTTGCCGAGCAAAACATGGCGACGGTAGCAGCGGGCATGGCACTTTACGGGAAAATTCCTTTTATCACCTCGTATGCGGCATTCAATCCCGGTAGGAATTGGGAGCAGATTCGCACGACAGTCGGTATCAATAACATTCCCGTCATTGTCTGTGGGATGCACGCGGGCGTGTCAGTCGGCCCCGATGGAGCCACACATCAGGCACTCGAAGACATGGCGCTCATGCGTTCCATTCCGAATTTCACCGTGATTTCTGCGTGTGACTCTGAAGAAGGCCGGAAGGCGACAGTCGCTGCCGCGAAGCTTGGAGGCCCGGTCTACATGCGGTGGGGGCGCGACAAGTCACCGATTATGACAACTGCGGATACACCTTTTGAAATAGGAAAGGCCAATGTGGTGTGGAAGTCAGACGCCCCTAAGGTCGCAATTTTCGCAACGGGGCATCTCCTCTATCAGGCACTCGTCGCGGCGCGGCAGCTCGAAGGAGAGGGTATCAATGTCACCGTCACCAATGTGCATACAGTAAAACCCCTAGATAAGGAAACCATCCTTCGGGAAGCGCGCGCGGCAGTCGCTGTGGTCACTGTCGAAGAGCATCAGGTAATGGGCGGCTTCGGAAGTGCGATTGCCGAGCTTCTTGCACAAGAATCGCCACTTCCGATTGAATTCATCGGCGTCCATGACAAATTCGGACAATCAGGCGAGCCTAAAGAATTGATAAAGCATTACGGCATGGACGAAAGCGCTATTGCAGCTGCGGTGAAGAAGGTCATCACACGGAAAAAATAGGAGTGAGGGCGGGAGTATTTTCTGGCCGATTGCTGCTCAATCGGCACCTTCGGCATTCACATGCCTTCGGCCTGCGGCGCTGTCTCAACAAAGTCCTCGTCGGAAAATATTCCCGCCCTAGAGTTGCGTAGCTTGGAAATCTGCGGGGCGTTTTGTGTACCACTCTTCAATTTTAGCGCGCGGCAGAAGCTTGGTCTGTGCGCCCACGCCTTGAACGACGGATGCAGCATTGATGACACCACGCAAGAGAGCTTCTCCGGCAGGCATCCCAAGATGAATGAAAGATACAGTCGTCGAGGCGGTGGCGTCTCCGGCACCCGTGCGTGAGACAGGAGGAGCGGGATCCGGGTACATCGGCACGTGCCATGCTCCGCTTGCGTCTAAGATGTTGGAGCCGTTGGGGCCGTCGGTGACGACGACGATCTTTGGACCGAGCGTGCGGATGCCCTCCATAAGCTTTTTAATATCGGTCTCCTGCGTTTTCAGTATCGTCTGCGCCTCTTCTTTGTTGCAGAAGAATATTTCGGTGACAGCGTAGACATCTTTGAGCTCCTCGGCTCCGAGCTTTATCTGGAATGTTCCCGGCTGGAAGGCGAGTTTGGTCTCAGGATGTGCGGCGCAGTACGCGGCGACTTCGTGGTGGAACTCTTTTGCGTTTTCTCCAAGGGAGGTGAGGTAGATATATCGGGGCGGCTCCGCGAAATTGGGGAGGGAATACTTAAACGGTATCTGTTTTACCAGAATCGTCCGCTCAGGCCCGAACATAAGTACGTAGTGATAATTGGTCGGAAGGCCTTTTTGTGTCTCCACGTATTCATCGGAAACGCCATTGCCTTTCAAGGTCTCGCGGCAGTGCACGCCATTTTCATCGTCGCCTACGCGCGCTATCAAGGCTGACGAAAGACCGATGCGTTGGGCGGATACGGCAGCATTTGCCGCATTACCCACCGCTCGCACCTCTATCATTTCCTCAAAAGGCACTTTGTCCGCAAAGCGTACGCATAGCTGGCGCGTGCCATGGTTCATCAATTCCTCTGCATCCTTCAATTTAATAAAAGCGTCTGTTGTAATGTCGCCTATGGCAACGAAGTCGTATTTCATGGGGGAAATTGTAACATGCGGCAGAGTTGCAGCTGGGAACATTCCCTAAGTGCTAAAGCGAATGGGTATCACTACTGCTGTATGTAACAATTGTGTCACATATGCTGCGCGAGGTTCTCCCTGCAACTCTGCCGCATGTCTGGGGTAAACGTATTGAGCGAGGCGTTCCCCGTAGCGAGCTTTGTTCTGCTTTGGGTTCTCTCCGTGGCCTTGTGCCGTGCCATATGGCGTTCGTTGCCGTGCTTTCAGTTGCGTAGCGAAGCAAAATAGGTATACTGCTGCCCATGTTAGCCCTTGAAGTAAAAGCCCGCGTGGAGAATGAATCCGCAGATACACTGCGCAAGAATGGTGCTGTACCGGCTGTCTTTTACGGTCCGAAGGAGGAGGCTACGGCAATTTCTGTAGATGCGCGCAAGCTCGCTTCGGTCTGGCGTGAAGCAGGAGAGACAACCATCGTCACCTTGAAGGGTCTTGGAGAGGACAAAGACACACTCATCCATGACGCACAATTTCACCCGATAAACGGCCAATTGTTGCACGCAGATTTCTATGTGCTTGAGAAAGGTAAGAAGATTAAGATAAGCGTGCCTCTCGAGTTTGAAGGAGTGTCTCCTGCCGAGAAAGCCGGGCACATCCTCGTAAAAGCACTTCACGAAATAGAAATCGAAGTTGCGCCCGCAGAATTGCCCCACCACCTCCTCGTTGACCTCACGAAGCTCGCCAATGTCGGAGACCACATCACGGCTGCTCAGATACAGCTTCCAGCGAGCGCAACACTTATTACGCATTCTGAGGAAATCGTGGCATCAGTCACCGCATTCGTAGAAGAGAAAGAAGAGATTACACCCGCACCTGAGACAGAAATTCTCACCGCAAAGCCATCTGGCGATGGTGAAGAAGCTGCTTCCGCAGAAGGCGGAAAAGGGGAAAAGAAAGAATAGAGGGAATAGCTCGTCTGTTATACTGACAGATTATGCGCTTCATTCGCGTCGCTCTTTTTGTGCTACTCCTCTCAACGGGGCCGATGCTTATGCCCTATCAGGCGAATGCTGCGACGAGCGTAGAGGAGCGTGCGGCCCTTCAGGCACAACTAGACCAAATAGAAAAAGACATTGCCAATAATCAAGGCACCCTGGGTACTTTGCAGGCGCAGCGCACGACGCTCGAGCGTGACATCAAGATACTTGATACGAAGATAAGGAACGCTCAACTCCAGATAAAGCAGAGCGATATAGCGCTTTCACAGCTCAAAGGCAATATTACCGAGAAACAAAAGGCAATCGTGCAGGTGGACGCGAAGGTGACACGAAGCGAGGCGTCTTTGGCGCAGCTTCTTCGTCGCACCCGCGAGATTGATGATATTTCTCTCACACAGCTCGCGCTTGGTGAGAGTCTCGAGCAATTTTTTCAAGATATCGATGATTTTCAAACAATACAAAGGTCTCTCGGGCAATCTTTTATCGAGATGGCAGCTTTGCGTGAAGACCTCTCGGGTCACAAGGCGGCACTTGAAGAAAAAGAGGACGAAGAGCAGAAGGTGCGGCAGGTGAAGGTGCTCGCGAAGCAGGCCGTCGTCGAGGATGAAAAGAAAAAGAAATCTATCCTTACAGCCACCAAAGGTCAGGAAAAAACCTACCAACAAATTATTGCTGACAAGAAGAAACAAGCCGCTTCCATCCGTGCCGCGCTCTTCGGGCTACGTGACTCGGGTGCCATTCCGTTCGGTACAGCCTATCAGTATGCAAAGGAGGCGGAGGCACAGACGGGCGTCCGCGCCGCGCTCACACTCGGCGTACTCCGACAGGAGACGAATCTTGGCGAAAATGTGGGACAGTGTCTCCTCACGAATTCTCCCAACAAAGGCGACGGCAAAGGCAAGAATACGGGACGCGCTTTCAATCAGGTGATGAAGGGGTCGCGTGATGTCGACCCATTCATGGCAATTACCGCAGAGCTTGGGCTCGACCCGTTTGCGCAGGTTGTATCCTGTCCGCAATCGAGCGGCTACGGAGGAGCCATGGGGCCCGCACAGTTCATACCGTCCACATGGATGCTCTATAAGGACAGGCTCGCACAAATTACCGGTCAAAGCCCGCCTGACCCGTGGAGTGCCCGTACCGCGATATTTGCGACTGCGCTTCTCATGGCCGACAACGGCGCAGATGCGGGGACTCGTGCATCGGAGCGCCTTGCCGCCCTGCGATACTTTGCTGGCTGGGCAAATGCGACAAGGCCTGCGTACGCTTTCTACGGCAACGGCGTCTTGGGATACGCCGATGACTATCAGGCGGATATAGATATTCTGGAGGGTAAGTAAAGAGCGAATGGGTGTCGCAAACCGGAAACTTGTCAATTTGCCTCGAATTCTGTATAGTGTGCCGACATGAAAAAAGACATTCATCCGGACACATACCGCCAAGTTATCTTCGAAGATGTCACTTCGGGGAAGCGCTTTTTGATTGGCTCTACTATTGATACTCAGAAGACCGACAAGTGGGAGGACGGCAAAGCATACCCAGTTTTCCAGGTTGAAATCTCAAGTGCATCTCACCCTTTTTATACCGGTACCGCAAAGACCATCGACACCGCAGGACGCGTCGACAAATTCAAGAAGCGCGCTGCAGCCAAGAAGACGACAAAGAAGTAACGCTCGGTCTTTGCTTTTTGCCGTCGCTGTCTGGCACTACTGTGCCAGCGCTCGGTCTCGGGCCCGTCGGCCCTCCGAAGCCGGCAAAAAGCAAAGACGCTCGCTCCGCACGAAAAATACTAATATACTTTCAATGGTATGGCAGAACACAAAATAAATCTTGAAGAATACAAGGATGACCACCGTGTCTCATTTCTTATTGCCGAGTGGAACCGTCTTTCGCAGGCGGAAAAAGATGCGGAGGAATTGATTGAGGTTGATCCTGCAATGAAGGAGCTCGCAGAGAAGGAGCTCGCAGATATTGAAGGTCAAAAAGATGTGCTGATGAAGCAGGTAGAATCTATCGTCGGTAGCGACAACGAGCGCGAATGGCCGAATGAGGTGGTTGTCGAGGTGCGAGCAGGAGTCGGCGGCGACGAAGCCGCGCTATTTGCTGAAGAGCTTGCTGCGATGTATTTGAAATACGCCGAGACCAAGGGTTGGAATTCAAAAGCCCTCGATGAATCTCGAAACAGTTTGGGCGGCTACAAGGAAGCGCAGTTTGAAATAAAAGGCAAAGATGTCTACCGCACACTCCAGTACGAAACGGGCGTACACCGCGTGCAGCGCGTGCCCGCTACTGAGAAGGCTGGGCGCACCCACACCTCCACCGCCTCGGTCGCCATTCTCCCGATATACAAACGCACCAAAATTGAGATAAATCCTTCAGATCTTGAGATAGAGACGTCGCGCTCGGGCGGCGCAGGTGGTCAGAATGTGAATAAAGTAGAGACCGCTGTGCGCATCGTCCACAAGCCGACGGGTATTGATGTGAAATGCACCTCAGAGCGTTCGCAGTTGCAGAATAAAGAAAAGGCGATGCTTTTGCTCATCAGTCGCATTCAACAGCAACAGGATGAGCGGGAAGCCCGCGAGCGGGCGGCAGACCGTAAGGCGCAAGTCGGGACCGGCGACCGCTCTGAGAAGATACGCACCTACAATTTCCCCCAAGATAGAGTGACCGACCACCGCATCAAGGAATCATGGTCGAATGTCCCAAAGATTATGGCCGGCGGCATCGAGCCCATCCTTCAGGCGCTTGAGAAGGCGGAAAAAGGGGATGATGTTGCCACGGACGCCTAATTTTGTTAGTATCTCCCGCACATGACTATTGCAGACATCAAGACGCTTTTTGAGGCAGGTGCCCATTTCGGCTACGTCCGCGCACGCCGTCACCCGACTGCTTCGCCATTCCTTTTCGGCACGAAAGATCGGACTGATATTTTCGACCTCGAAGAGACGACCAAGCGCCTCGATGCGGCCTCCGCCTTCGTCACAACCCTCGCGACTGCGGGCAAGCAAGTCGTTTTCGTCGGTGGAAAGCACGAAGCGATAGGTATCGTAAAAGACGTCGCAGAGCGCGTAGGTGCTCCGTACGTCGCGGGTCGCTGGATAGGCGGTACGCTCACCAATTTTAAGAATATCCGTAAGCGTATCGACCGACTCGAACAGCTCATGAGCGAGCGTGAGAGCGGTGCCTTGGAGAAGTACACGAAGCGCGAGCGCCTCATGATTGACCGCGAAATTACTGAGCTCCTCGGACGCTTCGGTGGTCTCGTAAAGATGAAAGATCTTCCAGCCGCACTCTTCATCGTCGATACACGTCACGAGAACACCGCGGTCTTGGAGGCAAACCAGCTCAAGATTCCTGTCATAGGACTTTCGAGCTCTGATTGTGATTTCTCCCTCACGCAGTACCCAATCCCGGGCAACGATACATCGGTGCGCTCGATTGGGCTCGTCGCAAATGCAATCGGAGATGCGTACGCGCAAGGGAAGTCAGCTGCTGCAAAGGGTGCTGCGGCAAACGGAAAGGCAGCAGAAGGGAAGTAACTCCACGGAGTGCGTTTATTACGATATACTCATAGAGAATTTTTTATATGGCAACAACTGAAGAAATAAAAGAACTCCGCGACCAGACCGGCGTCGCTATTATGCAGTGCAAGAAGGCACTCGAGGAGGCTGGCGGTGATATCGAGAAAGCAAAGGTCATTTTGCGCAAAATCAGCGCTACCATCGCTGCCAAGAAATCAGACCGCGCGCTCGGTGCCGGTGTCGCTGCAGCATATATCCATTCGGGAGGGGCAGTCGTTGGAGCAGTTGTCCTCGGATGCGAGACCGATTTCGTCTCCAAGAATGAAGAGTTTTCGAAGCTCGCCTATGATATCGCGATGCACGTCGCCGCGATGGCTCCACAATTTACTTCACGTGAAGACATCAAGGAGGGTGACCTCAAAGCAGCACGGGAGGTCTTTGCGGAAGAGGCTGCAAAGGTTCCAGAGAGCGCACGCGCCAAGGCCATCGAAGGCAAGGTAGATAGCTATCTCCGTGACCGCGTGCTTCTCGAGCAGCCGTTTGTGAAAGATGGAAGCATCACCGTGGGGGGACTTATTGATTCAGCAATGCAAAAGTTTGGCGAGAAGATAGTCGTTGTTCGTTTCGAACGGCTCTCAGTCAAATAACGTATGATGCTCGCCGCTATCATTTTTTTCTTTTCGTGTTTGTCCATCGTCGCATTGTTCGCATTTAAGTACTGGGAGCTGCGCCGTGAGCGTGTGGTTCTCCCTGCATTGCGACAACGAGCGGATGTCCGCGCACTCCAGATTAAAGAATTACTCGATGCCGCCCGGCTCGATATCTCGAAGATACCTCCAACAGTGGTTCGCTTGTCTCGCATCGGCATTCACCAGTTTGCGCTGGGTTTTGCCGCATTTGCGCGCCGCGCTGAAGGGTCAGCACACCGTATCGCCGACCTTGTCTCCTACAAGCATCGTTTTGAAAAGCGTGATACGCGTTCAGAATTCCTGAAGAAGGTAGCAGAACATAAAAATGGAGGTGTGGATGAGTCCCAAGAGTAGTGCTTGAAGAAAAGCTCTAAAAAAGGCACAATGCCTACACTTCGAAGCTCCGATGTAAATCGGAGCGAAGTAGTGCCGCTTTAGCTCAGTGGTAGAGCAACTCTTTTGTAAAGAGAAGGTCCCCAGTTCAAATCTGGGAAGCGGCTCAAGTGTATCGTGAGACACTTATTCGTATGGATCCAAAAGACACATATTGGTATTTACATATCGGCCGGGCCAGCGACCTTGTGGGTCGCGACCGTATCATCTACCGGCTGTTTGAAATGCTCCCCGGTGTGCTTTCGATTGCGACGCTTCTTTTGTTCATCGTACTCTCTTTCAAGAAGCCGGTGTGGGCGGCGTATCTCACCATTGTCTTTTCTATTTACTGGCTTTTGAAAACCGTCTACCTGTCCGCGCATTTGCGATACAATTTTAAGCGTGTACAACACAACTTGAGCATTGACTGGAATGACCGTCTCAAGAATCTTTCGCATCAGGACATAACCCATCTCGTCATTTTCCCGTTTTATACAGAAGGATATCAGGTGGTTGCCGAGAGCGTGCACGGCCTTCTCGCCTCAAAATACGACCACAAGCGCATCGCGGTCGTTATTGCCGCAGAAGCCAGGGCGGGGAAGGCGCAGCGGGCCGTCGCGGACCGCATTGCAAGGGATTTTTCGAGTCATTTCGGAGCTTTTATCGTGACGGAACATCCGGCAGACTTGCCCGGAGAAATACCCGGCAAGGGTTCAAATATTTCCTACGCTGCCGAAGAGGCCCGCAAGCGGATTCTCGATGCGCACAATATTCCTTATGAAAAGACGCTTGTCTCCGCATTCGATATTGATACGGTCGTCTACCCACAATACTTCAGTTGTCTCACCTGGCACTTCCTGACGTCGGAGCGGCCGGAGCGCACTTCTTTCCAGCCGATACCTCTCTACAACAATAATATCTGGGAGGCGCCCATGCTTTCCCGCGTTATCGCGTATTCGAGCTCATTCTGGCAAATGATTCAACAAGAGCGCCCCGAGCGACTCGCGACTTTTTCTTCCCATGCGGTTCCGTTCAAGCCGTTGCAGGAAGTAGGATATTGGCAAAAGAATGTTGTCTCGGAAGATTCGCGCATATTTTGGAATCTCTTCGTGCGGTACGACGGCGATTATGATGTTGTCCCCCTGGCGTACCCCGTCTCCATGGATGCGAATGTCGCTTCGAATTTCTGGAAGACCGCCAAGAATATTTATCTCCAACACCGAAGGTGGACGTACGGTGCCGAAAATATTCCCTACATTCTTTTCGCTTTTATAAAAAATCCCCGTATACCATTCGGTAAAAAAGTCCGTGCAGCATTCGTACAAATCGAGGGTTTCTGGTCGCTCACTACGAATCCGCTGGTGCTCTTTGCCGTCGGCTGGCTCCCACTTATCGTCGGGGGTCGCGCATTTAATGCCACGGTCCTCTCGTACAATCTACCGCTCGTTGCGAAGGGTTTTTTGACCGCTTCGCTTTTCGGACTGCTCGTCTCTGCGGCGATAGCCATGCGGTTGGCACCGGAACGCCCTCGCGAGAAGACCCGATTCCACACTCTCCTGCACTTCCTCCAGTGGATATTGGTCCCCTTGACGATGGTCATTTTCAGCGCGATACCGGGCCTCGATTCACAGATGCGTCTTATGTTTGGCCGGTACATGGGCTTTTGGGTGACGCCGAAATCCCGCAAGTTGGCGGCGCCAGATGTTTCCTAAAAAGGTATACCCCGTGAGATAAATAGTTTCGGAAATATAGCGACAATTGGGCGCCGTTATCTCACGGGGTATACTGTTTCCCATGCAACCGCTGTCCAAACGCCGTCGCCGTGTCTACCTCTACGGACTCGTTGCAGTTTTCATCCTGTGTCTTCCCGTGGTGATGTTCTATGCCAACGGCTACCGCTTCAAGAGCGGCATAGGTTTTGTGCGAACGGGCAGCGTCATCGTTTCTATTTCCAAAAGCGATGCCGTACTTTCTCTCAACGGTGCGCAGATTGGCACATCCGGTTTTCTCCGGCACAATTTTTATGTAGATAATCTGGCACCGGGGTCGTATCAGGTACTTGTGACGCGCGAGGGCGACCACCCATGGCACCGCACGCTTATCGTCGAAGAAGAGTTGGTCACAGATGCTCAGGTACTCCTCGTACCGCTTGAGGTGACCTCGGTACGGCTCATTGACGCTACCAAGGCCGCATCATCGACCGCAGCTACCACGACCACTCCTCATGCGACATACGAGAAGTACCGCAAAGCGTTCCTCCCATCGAATGCCACATCCACTCCCATCGTTGCACTCCATAAGCCGACGAGTGAAATTATTGCAGTAAAGAGTGGCAATCTGTCGATTTTGTGGACGGATGCGGAAGTCATCCCCCCGAGCCGTTTCTGCCCAAGTCCATCTGACTGTGCGAGTGAAATACTTATTGAAGGCGGCAAACAGAATACAATCAGCGCAGAATTCTTCGGCGGCGGTGTGGTATATACAACCAAAGAAGGAGGAATTTTTTTTGAAGAAATAGATATCCGGCCTGAGCCGCTCTCTGTACAGCTCTATCCCGTGCGTGGAGCTGATTTCCGTGTTGTAGACGGGCGTCTTATCGTGAAGGACGCCAACGTACTCTACGAGATAACGGGACTCTAATCGGATATACCCCGTGGGATAGGTAATGTTGGGTGTGTAAATACCGCTTTTTTCAGTAGGGCGAAATTGTGTCACTATTGTCGAGAGTATTTATCCCATGGGGTATACTCTCCTCTATGAAGCTGGGCAGCATTCACCCTATATCGTCTCTCATTCGCGAGGCAAACCGCATCTTCTTTGATATGGGTTTCTCCTTCGAAGAAGGGCCGCTTCTCGAAGACGAATGGCACAATTTCGATGCACTCAATGTGCCCAAAGACCATCCTGCCCGCGACATGCAGGACACCTTTTTCATCAAGGATGAGCCGGGGATGGTCTTGCGCACGCACACCTCTCCTGTGCAAATACGCTACATGGAATCGCAAATGAAAAAGGGGATTGAACCGCCGTATCGCGTCATAGTGCCCGGTAAAGTATTCCGCAACGAGGCAACGGATATGACTCACGAAGCTGAATTTTTCCAAATAGAGGGATTGGCCGTAGGGGAAGACGTCTCGCTCGCAAATCTCAAAGGGACGCTCGAAAGATTTTTCCGCGAACTTTTTAAAGGTGCATCTGTCGAAGTCCGTTTCCGCCCCAGCTTTTTTCCTTTCACCGAACCTTCGGTTGAGGTAGATATGCGTTTGGTCGGCGACAATGTCCCCGAAAAGCTGAAAGACCGCTGGATAGAAATGATGGGCGCGGGCATGGTGCATCCGGACGTGCTCAAAAACGCCGGCGTCGACCCGCAAAAATACCAGGGCTTTGCATTTGGTATGGGTCTCGACCGCTTGGCACTTTTACGCTGGGGTATCGACGATGTGCGCCACATGCATTCCGCCGATTTGCGCTTCATCAACCAATTTTGAGTATGAACATGGAAATTTCCGGAAAAATGCCGTCGTCGTCTGAGAAGGCGGGAAAACGTCCGTTGTTCGACGGGGAACAAGGAGAAGCGGTCAGAGCACTTCAGGTGTACGAGGAGGCGGTCGTTTCTTTTGTCGGAGCGCTAATGGACAAAGGTCTATCACGAGAAGAAGTAGAAAGCTTCCACCGGGCTGAAGTTATTTCGGTTCTCGAGCAGAAATCTGAAGAAGGGCATGCTCTACCTGACATTAGCTTCGCTGAGAAGGAGACAGAGGAATTGGAAGCAGCTGGCCGAAAAGTGCAAGGAATGTACAGTAGAAGGAACTGGAAGACACTTGCGGATGCCTATTTCGAAGGAGCACTCAATGCCTACGAAGATATTTCCAAGCAAACTACTGATGAGTCTAAAGCTGCTGCATAATATATGAAAATTTCACGCGAATGGCTCCAGACATATTTTGAAGCACCGCTACCGGATGCGGTGACTCTCGCTGACGCGCTTACCTTCCATGCATTTGAGATTGAGAGCATCGAAGGGGATATTTTGGACGTGAAAGTTACACCGAATCGCGGGCATGATTGTCTGTCGCACCGCGGCATCGCAAAAGAGCTGTCGGCAATCTTGGATGTACCGATGAAGCAGGATCCGTTGCGAACGAAGCTTCCGGTAGCTACTGAAAGCTCAAAATTGAGCGTTGTGGTAGAGAACGCAGACCGAGCTCCTGTCGGCGCGGTAGCCTATATGACCGGCGTGAAGGTTGGGCCAAGCCCTGAATGGCTCAAAGCGCGCCTAGAGGCCGTCGGGCAGCGCTCCATCAACAACATCGTTGATGCGACCAATTACGTCATGTTTGACATTGGGATGCCGACGCACGCATTTGCCGCAGATACGTTCAAAGACGGAGAAGTCGTGCGCTACGGCATACGATGCTCCAAAAAGGGTGAACAGCTCGCACTTCTCGGCGGTGCATCAGTCGAGCTCAGCGGCGAAGAAGCGGTCATTATGAACGCATCGGGTGAAGCAGTTGATATCGGTGGAGTAAAGGGCGGCATGCGCGCAGAGCTAGCGGCAGATACCACCGAACTAGTCCTCTCGGCGAGCAAATTCGAACCAATTCAGACGCGAAAAGCAGCGCAGCGGTTCAGCCAGCGCACGGAAGCCGCCAAGCGATTTGAAAATGAAATGCCCGATGAGCTTTCCTTATACGGTATCCATGCGGTCGCCGAACTCGTGCAGTCTGTTGCGGGCGGAGAAATTATCGAATACGGAGTTGTCCGTGCCCGCCAATCCACACAAAAGCATGTGTCTGTGTCGCTCCACAAGATCAATGAGGTGCTCGGGACAAAGTTCGGCGCAGCAGACATTGTAGACGTGTTGCGACGTCTCGACCTTTCGCATATGCAAGAAGGGGACACTTTTACTGTCGTCCCACCATTCGAGAGGCTCGACTTGGTCATCCCTGAGGATATAGTCGAAGAAATCGGGAGAATAATCGG
Organism: uncultured Parcubacteria group bacterium; assembly: GCA_947085915.1. Taxonomy (GTDB): domain Bacteria; phylum Patescibacteriota; class Minisyncoccia; order Phycocordibacterales; family UBA2100; genus UBA10103. The sequence goes on along the minus strand of CAMTYD010000032.1, from coordinate 14,183 downwards.
CTACGATACCATCGGTGCGGTCGAGCTTTCACAATTCCCGAAAAAACCGGAGATTAATGTCAATTTCTACGCGAGCGAGAAGGTGCGTGCGGAACGCACCGCAGAAGGGTATTCAGAAGTATTTACATCAGTATTTGCGGAAAAGGGCGAGCGATTGGTGGCCAATAAGGTGGACGGGGTGCGCCCGTACCTCCGTGCCAATCTGACCGATGGGCTGGAAGATGCGCTAGAGAAAAATTCTCGGAACAAAGACGCGCTCGGGCTCAAAGAGGTACGCTTGTTTGAGATAGGTACGGTGTGGAAGGAAGGCGGAGAAGTCATCATGCTTGGCACAGCGGACAAAGCGGGAATAAAAGAAGTACCACTCGATGCGATAGAAGCTTCTGCGTACGATGATTTGCCACTTTCAACTACCGACAGATACCAGCCATTCTCGAAATACCCATTCGGCGTCCGTGATATTTCAATGTGGGTTCCAAAGGAAGTCTCGGTAAATGATATAGCGGAACTACTCTCTCATGCTTCGGGTATAGATGTTCCAATAGTTCGAATAGATCTCTTCGACACTTTCGTTAATGAGAAGACCGGCAAGACTTCTCATGCGTTTCGCCTCGTCTTTCAGTCATATAAGAGAACTCTTACAAACGAAGAAGTCGACAAAGTCATGGAAGACATCTATTCTGAGGTCGCAAAAAGAGGGTGGGAAGTGCGATAGAAAACGAAAAGTCCGGGTCGCCACTCCGGACTTTCAACGTCGTCATGTCGGTGTCTCTGTGACGAGCTCGCACTCCGCTCCTCCGTTCTCTCGCGGTGAACAGTTGAGATTATCGCCTGGCCTAAGAAGCTCGGCACTCATCCCTCCTCTCAGAGTAATCTGGCCGAGCCTGAACTGTTTCTTACCGCACCGTACGTCCCGGAGTCGGACATGTACTTTGCAGTCTTTGCCGTCGAATACGGCGACTTTTGCCTTAGGGGTAAACATGAAGATAGCTGCTGCCCCGCATACGCCAAGGCCAACGCCGCCCAAAATCCACCTAAGTCCTCTATCCTTGAACATGGCATTTCTCCCTAGTCCGGTCAGATTCGATCCTGACTCTTTTGCCACTATACGCCTTGTAAGGGGGTAGGCAAATGGACTGTTTTTTGATATACTAAATGCACTAAATATGGCTGAAAAGAAAGCGAAAACAGCCCCTGAAAAGGCACGAAAAGAAGGCTCCTATGGAGCCTCTGACATTACTGTCCTTGAGGGCTTGGAGGCGGTGCGACGGAGGCCGGGCATGTACATCGGTACAACGGGTACCGCAGGTCTTCATCATCTCGTCTGGGAAATCTTCGACAACTCGCGCGATGAAGCGATGGGTGATTTCGCCAACGATGTAGAGATCGCGCTTTTGCCGGGCAACCGCGTACGCGTCGCCGACAACGGTCGCGGCATCCCCGTAGAAATACACCCCAAGACAAAAGTATCGACACTCGAGACTGTGCTCACGATTCTGCACGCGGGAGGAAAATTCGGCGGTGAAGGATACAAAGTCTCGGGAGGTTTGCACGGAGTAGGTGCTGCGGTTGTAAACGCACTTTCGACATACATGCGTGCCGAAGTGCACCGCGATGGAGGGCAGTATGTCCAGGAGTACAAAATCGGAAAGCCTGTCAGCAAAATCAAGAAAATCGGCGCATCGAAAATGCACGGTACGATCATCACTTTCGAACCGGACGCAACTATATTCCCAGACCGCGCATTGAATTGGGACACGATTGTGGCGCACATGCGCCAGCAGGCGTATCTCGTCAAAGGACTTCGTATTTCAATATTGGATTTGCGCAATGCGGAGAAAGTCAAGGCAGAAGATGCATACTACCTGCGTGAATTAGGGATTGATGCACCTTCGGTCACTTTTTACTTCGAAGGCGGATTGCGCTCACTTGTCTCCTTCCAGAATCATCACTTGGAGGCAGTGCACAAGACTGTTTTCTATGTAGAAAAAGAACAAGACGGTGTACAGGTGGAAATAGCCCTCCAATATGTAGACGACATCACTTCGCGCATATCCGCATTCGCCAACAATATTTACAACGCCGAGGGCGGTACGCACATCACCGGATTCAAGACCGCACTCACGCGTACCCTGAATGCCAAGAATTCCGGCGGTAAAGAGAGCGACACATTTACGGGCGATGACGCGCTCGAAGGCCTCACTGCTGTCGTCTCGGTCAAACTGCGCGAGATCCAATTCGAGGGTCAGACCAAGGGCAAGCTCGGCTCTGTAGAGGCACGTGGAGCCACGGAGACCGTCTTCGGCGAAGCATTCAATACGTTCCTCGAAGAGCATCCGGAGGAGGCGCGTGCGATATTCGGTAAGATTACGCTCGCGATGAAGGCGCGCAAAGCCGCCAAAGCAGCCAAGGACAGCATCATGCGCAAAGGAGCGCTCGACGGCATGACGCTTCCGGGTAAGCTCGCCGATTGTCAGACAAAAGACGCTTCTGAATCAGAACTCTTCATTGTGGAGGGAGATTCGGCAGGTGGTACGGCCAAGATGGGGCGCGACCGTCGTATTCAGGCAGTGCTTCCACTCCGCGGAAAAATTCTCAACATCGAGCGCGCACGCATCGACAAAATGCTCGCTTCTGAGCAAATTCGCAACCTCGTCGTAGCACTCGGTACCGCGATTGGAGATATTTTTGATGTATCGAAACTGCGCTATCACAAGATAATTATTGCGACAGATGCCGACGTAGACGGAGCACACATCCGTACGCTTCTCCTTACGCTCATGTACCGCCATTTCCGTCCGGTCATTGATGGGGGATTCCTCTACATCGCACAGCCGCCGCTCTTCAAGGTCCGCAAAGGAAAAGAAGTATTTTATGCATACAGCGACGAAGAGCGCATCAAACTCGTCGGTAAGGATATGCCGCTCGAAGAGATAGAAAACGAAGCACCCGCAGAAGTCGAAGAGGAGGCCGAAGCGGAGGAGGTGAAGGCAAAAAAGACTCCCAAGACATCTGTGCAGCGCTACAAAGGTCTGGGCGAAATGAATTCCGACGAACTTTGGGAGACCACGATGGATCCTGCGCGCCGTATCCTTTTGCAGGTAGACATCGAAGACGCGCAAGAGGCAGACATGGTCTTCGACATGCTCATGGGTACAGATGTGCCTGCCCGCAAATCATTCATCCAATCGCATGCAAAAGAGGCCACGTTGGACATCTAGTACCCAGACGGCAGAGTACCCTCGTTGGCATCCTGCAGCTATGCTAAAATGACGCTATAGCGTACTTGTAGTATGGGTAGTATTGAAAAATCTGGAAAGGTAAGGAAACAAAGGAGAGATTTTAAATATGCGATTTTAGGCCTCGTGAAAGCCTCCGCACTTATTGGTGCCGTTGTACTTGCTCCGAACATGCCCGGGGCTCTCGAAAAAATGGGACTTCTACCGCACGCATCCAAGAATAGGAGTACGATTGGGCGGTCCCGACGACTCCTTGTGAGGCAGGGGTTACTTTTGGAGAAAAAAGGTCTGTTTAGTCTGACTCCTAGAGGCGCAACCGTTTTAGCGATTCTTGAGTCGCGATACGCGATGAAAAAGCCTTCACGTTGGGACGGGCGATGGCGCGTACTTATTTTCGATGTGCCTGAATATCGCAAAGCAGTTCGAGATAAGATTCGCCGCACCCTTGTACACATCGGATTTGTGAGGCTTCAGGATAGTGTGTGGGCATATCCCTATGACTGTGAAGATTTCGTTGCTCTTTTGAAGGCGGATTTCAAGATAGGGAAAGATCTCATATATATGATCGTAGACGAACTTGAGGGGGATGAGCTATTGAGAAAAGAGTTTGGATTGAAGAAAGCTGTTTGAAACAGCTATACTACGATTACGCTATAGCGTAGATGTAGTATAGGGAATAGTTTGGATGAATTCATACACGGAAAAAAGCAAAGCGGCCGCACAAAGTGCGGCCGCTTCCGGTCATTTTCAAAGTCAGGCTTTAGTACACGTACGGATACTGCTGGTAGTAGTACGGTTGCTGAGGATAGGTCTGTGGGGCGTAGGGCATTGAGACATTCTGTGCCGCGTAGTTGTTGACCGTGTTGGTTTCGTTCCCGCTTTGGGTAACGCTTACGGTAAAGACTCCGGATGTTGCTTGCGAGAAGCGGAGCGTGTTGACGATGTGGTCACCCGGCGCGAGTGATGCCTGGAGAGGCGAGTTGTAGAGATAGCCACCAACGGTCGGTAATTGTGCGCTGAAAGTGTAGACACCAGTCGAACTTAATCCCACATTTCCGATATCGAATGTCGCGATTCCGCCGCCTGAACCGTCAGGCACGATAGAGGTTATATAGACAGAAAGGTCAGCAGGGCCGGTAGCCGTTGGGGTGCGTGGAGTTGTGGGCGGAGTCGTTGTCGCAGGTGGGATTACTGGTGTTACGGGTGTCGAGGTCGACGGTTGTACCACAACGGGTGGAGTTGTTGTCGCTCTCCACGGATTGACGATGACGGTCGCGCTTCCCTGTACCTGCGGCGATGTCGTGGCACTTGGGATAAATACGATGGAAAGAGGCACGCTGGTCGAAGCCGTACCCGAGAGCTGAGGAGTCACGATGAGTGTATTGTCGGTTGTAGCGACAGTGAATGCTGCTCCACAGGGGACAGTGCTTGTAGCACCTCCCACGCCGACGGTCTGGAAGTGCACGATATCTTTGCACTGATACAAAAATGCGTAGGTACCTTTTTCAGAAGTCGAATATTTCCAGCTTATCGGAAATGCAATGCCTGAGGTGACATTCGCAGGTGCGGTGACTTTAATTGAATCGGCATCTTTGCCGAAAAGGGAAGAGAACCACGGTGCTGCGAGGGTGCCGATATTGAACAGTCCCCACAGCACGATGACGATGACGATGAGAAAGCCGACGATGGCAAGTGTATTAGAAACGAGGCTCGCACGAGGCTCGGCATGACTGTGTACGGTCGTCGTGTGGACCGTTTTGTCCGTCTGGGTCGTTTCTGCCATGGTTGATATAGTACTACATTTTAAATACAATTGTCAACAGTCAGATTTCTAATTCGAATACGCAACTTCATTGACCGTACATGAGGCGAAATGTATAGTCCCGCGCGAGAGGAGGAGTGGAATAATCGATTCCACGACCCTCGATTCTCAAACCTAGGCATGCGAAGGCATGCGGAAGGAGTTCAATTGACTGCTCTTCGACAATCCGCTCTCGCCCTGGCCGCGCTCGCGGCACTGGCGATGGCATCTACGGCGGCCGATGCCTGCAACTGCAACTATCGTCCGAAGCCCAAGCCTCGCGCTGACCTGGTGCGTGTCGAGATGTGCATGACCCCCGAGGAGTGGAGGGCGTGCCCGACAAAATCCTGGTACGCCAGTATCGATAATCACCGGTTCACCACGTTGCCGAAGTTCCGGACGCGGTGCGGCACGGTGTGGCGGCCTGCTGGCCACCCGGCAATGTACTACCGGACGGCCGGCGGACGCGACATCTGGTTCGTGTTCTGATGACCCTGACGGCGGGCGGTTGTGCACACCTGTGTGCCGACCGCCCCCGTCGATTTTTTTAATACTGCAACTGTGCGTTTTTTTGCCAATACTCGTATCGCCAGCGGAACGTCATGATGGGGAATAGGCGTCCTACGAATGCGAACATACTTTTATCATCCATGTAGAGTGCATATTTCACGTAGTTGTCGTCTGTCGCCAAGAGTTTCTCTTCTCCGAGCGCACGTCCCGCATAAATTGCGCAGACCAAGAGAAATAAGATGCCGGACTGGACAGGGCTTACGATACCGACCGCATTGAGGACAGGGAAATACAGAAAGCCCCACTGAAAACACTTTGAGACGTATATCGGATGCCGGGTAAATCTGAAAGGTCCTGTCGTAATAATCCCTCTCGCAGACATGTTGGCGGCGCGTATGCCGACAATGGCCTCCGCCCACAAGTGAATGAGGGCAAAGAAAATTATGATACCGCCGACCAGGTACAGGAGAGGAAGATTGCTGAGCGTGTGATACGCCCACGCAGGAACTCCTTGGTAAATCGGAGCAGTCTCGGATGCCGGGACGTATCTCACCCAAGCGCCGAATATTGCAGCATTAAGCGGCGGATAGCACGACAAGTTTATAGCCCAAGCAAACCACGTGCGGTCTACCTTTTTGAGCTCGGTGCCGATGAGGCGGGATGCAAAGATGTATCCCGGCAAAATCGAAAAAACGATGAGTCCGAATATTGCCAAATCTAATCGCGTGATGAATTGTACAAAGTCACCGCCCCAGTCGGGCAGCCCGTTGGTACGCAGATACGAGAGATACCACACGGCTGCATAGAAGTTGATGAGGAGGAAGAAGCATCGAAGTAGCCACTCGCGGACACCGTCGAAGAAAATTTTCCAATCGATCTGACGTATCCGGAATCGTGCGAGAAGTCCGAATTGATACGTGCCGTCCCTTTTTTCTCCGAGTATGAATTCAGTCACAAAGATGAGGAGCAACGACACGGGGATTACAAACAAGAGAACGGGTAGTGCCGCCTCCTTCAGGCGGGCGATGTTGGTCGCATTTTCATAAGCGGGGAAGAGCCACACGACGAAGAAGATGAATACGATGCCGACCAAGACGCCGTAAAATTTCGTTATGGTGCGATCGAGGACGTCAGCTGGTATCTGTCGTGGGCGATTTTTCAATGTCCACGGCGCGCGGCCCAGTTCTGACAAAAACAAATACGCGCTTGTAAGAAGCGCTATCAGCAACGTCAGGGACACGTCGCTTATTGTCGTCGTATAAAAAGTCAGGAAGACCGCAATAATAATCGCGACAGAAATCAACGGATCAAACCATGTTCCCACAGACAACGACTTGATTTCATCCGCGGTATTTTTATCGTACATATATCTATTCTCTGTATGTCATTGATGGGGGTGCACGTATCGTCTCGCGCGCCGACTATACGACACAAACGACCTCTTGACAACGGTTCTACATACATGAACCACATCGCACCCAGAAAGACGGCGAAGATGCTGGGTTGGGAAGACCCGCTGAATAATACGCAATGAAAAGCAAATAAAGGGGAGTGGTGTAAGGCACTCCTCTGCTGTATGGTCTCGTTCGTGATGACTCATCGGCAAGGAACCTCGTTTCCTGCCTCGTTCATGAAATCATCGTTCCTTCATGTGTGTAAGAGTATTGTTCGTACACTCTTTGTAGCAGCTGCTTTGAGCCATTAACCCGTCATGAATCATTTTTCATCTTTTACTAGAAGACTTGGGTTTTCTTTTTTTCAGATACTCGGTACGGTCGCCGTTATTCTGGTATTTTTTAGCCTTGTGCAATCGTTGCTTTTGATAACAGAACGGAAGGTATCATCCAAAGATAGTTCGTCTGCGTTCTCCTCAGTTACGGATTTTTTTGTTGCTAACGCGCAGGGTGACGGAGGAGGAGATTCGGGTGGAGGTGGTGATGGCGGTGGCGATTCCGGCGGTGGCGGAGATGGTGGTGGAGATTCCGGCGGCGGGGGAGGAGGAGATGGCGGTGGTGACGGTGGGGGATTTTGCTGCGTCCCTCCACCTCCGGAGTGTCCGAGTGGATACACGGGCACGTATCCGTTCTGTGTGCCGCCGGTACCGCAATGTCCGACGGGATACACCGGCACTTACCCGAATTGCGTACCGCCACAGTGTCCTCAAGGTCAAACTGGTACGTATCCGAATTGTGTTCCAATTCAGTGTCCGACCGGATATACCGGCACGTACCCAAACTGCATCCCACCAACTCCGCAGTGTCCGACAGGCTACACAGGTACCTATCCGAATTGCATCCCGCCAACACCACAATGTCCGACGGGATACACTGGCACGTATCCAAATTGTATTCCTCCAACTCCGCAATGCCCGACCGGCTACACCGGTACGTATCCAAATTGTATTCCGCCAGTCCCACAGTGTCCGACCGGATATACCGGCACGTACCCAAACTGTATTCCGCCAGTCCCACAGTGCCCAAGCGGATACACGGGTACTTATCCAAACTGCATTCCACCAACGCCGCAGTGTCCATCAGGCTACATAGGTACTTACCCGAACTGTATTCCACCAAACCCACAATGCCCAAATGGCACCGGCATCTACCCGTACTGCAGTCCCGTTCAGTGTCCGAGCGGATACACAGGCATCTACCCCAATTGTCTGCCGCCCTATCAGAATGATTTGTACTGCACACTGTATGCGAACGTAACCTATGTTCAAGGCGGTGGGGCAGCAGTATTCTCTTGGACCTCCACGGGAGCCACGTCTGCGTATCTCGACTCAGTAGGGCGCGTGGGTGTAAATGGCTCGTACACGATGTACCCGCAATCATCGCGCACCTACACTCTCACGGTGTATGACGTGTATGGTCGCTCGGCCAACTGCAACGTCGCGGTCAGTGTGAATACGTACATCCCGCCGCAGTATCCCCCGGTGTATCCACCGCAGCATCCGCCGACCTTCTACCCGATTTATCCGGAAGTCGCTCTCTCGCAGATTCCATATACAGGTTTTGATGCGGGCCCTCTCGGTAACCTTCTATTCTGGTTGGCCGTCCTCGCTTTCGCTCTCGCCGGCGGATATTTGCTCGTCTACTGCCTCCCGCTCGTGGTTCGGCCACTAAAATCGTTCATAAACGCGTGGGGCCTGCTGCTCGATAGGGCATTTGACAAGATGACATTTTCGAGGTATCATTAGGCCTCTATGAGTCAGGAACATATGCGTCAGGGCTCTACAAAGCCCCCAAAACGCGTCTTTTTTGCCGCAGTGATTTTGGTATTTTTCTGCACCGTCAGCGCGGCCACTTCTGTCGGCTTTGTCCCTAATTACATCGATGGTTCGACTACATTTACCATCGGAGGAGGGGGATCGGAGGGCAATCTTGCTGTTGCCGACCAAGTCAGACTCTCTGATTTGCCACAACTCGCTGTCCCTGAATCTCCTGCCATGCCTGAAGGGGTTTTGCCGGAGCGCATCAGGAGTGCTGCGATAGGTCTCGACCTTATCGTACAAAATCCAGAGACGCGCAGTCTCGCGGGTCTTGATGCGGCAATTCTAAAAGGTCCCGCACGCTACGTCGATTCCGCAAAGCTGGGGGTGCCGGGCAATATGCTCATCTTTGCTCACTCGTCGTCGTTCCGCGTACTCAAGAATCAAATGTTCAAGGCCTTCAACAACATCTCGAAATTGAAAGTAGGCGAAATCATCTCTGTAGAAGGTGGTGGTGTGGAGTATCTCTACTCGGTGACCTCGGTGCGAAGTGTCGAAGCCAGTGAGACGGTGATAGACCTCTCGGCAACCTCCGGCACCAAGCTTACACTTACCACGTGCGATGTGCTCTCGGGCAAGAGCGCACGCTTTATCGTAGAAGCGGAATACGTCGGCATCGTGCCATCAAACTCATAAATAGTGTATGAAAAAAACATTTGTCACATTCTTGGTCATGTTTGCAGCAGGATTCGCACCGCTTACGTACGCTGAAGTCGTCTACGAGTACATCGATGTCTATGAATACGATATCGCAGAGCCTGTCACTGTGGCTGGTCCTGCGACAGTGGGGTATCCCATCGGTGTCGGCTACGGCGTCACGACCGCGCGCGGCGCAACCATCGGCCGTTCCGCAACCATCGGCCGCCCTGCATCCATCGGTCGTCCTGTCGCAATCGGCTATCCCATCGGCATCGGCTACCCGGTAGACGTCGCTCATCCCGTAACCATCGGTCGTGCCGTAGACATCGGCCGCCCTGTAGAGATTGCACACATCGTGGACCTCTTTGGCCCAGGCAAACTTTTCATGCTCGTTGACCTCGGTAGGGCAGTCGAGATTGGTCATGCTGTCGAAATCGCGCACGCGGTAGACATCGCCCATGCGGTCAAGATTGGCCGTGCCGTCTCCATCGCACGCCCCGTAGAAATCGCCCACCAAGTCGATATCGCCCGTCCCGTAGAGATAGCCCACGCGGTCACATTCGCCCGCTAGTCGCATTCGAACCTTGTTTTGAGCCTTATTTTGACTTGACAGAAGGTAGTTTTTGATATATACTAAGGGGAGCGTCCTAATTGCTCATTGACTTAGGAAAAGGGACGCAGAACTAAAAGAATCGCCCAACCCTCACGCGAAAGGAGGTCTCATGGCGATAAAAACGACCATCGTCATGCTCTGCGTGACGGTGATGAATGTGGCGGCGTCTGCCTTCTCCTTTCATAGGGGTTGGTGGTACGTCGCACTCGCATATTCCGTTCTGACGGTTGTTAGTCTGCTAGCTTTGCTAGGGACACGCCGCAAGACTGGAAGATATCGTTTAACCCCGACGAGAAGGACGACCCCAATGCCCATGCCAATCCCTGCTGAAATGGAAATCGTCAACACCACTGGCACGCGCCCCCCCGGATTCTGGGGACGGTGGCAGATTGCGATGGGCCACGTCATGGCACCGTTGCTTTCGCTCTACGTGTTCGTGACGCTCGCGCGGCCCGACGCGCTTGCGTTCAAGCTCAGTGAGTTGCCGTTCTGGAAATTCGGCGATACGCCGGAGTGGGCGACCTTCGTCGTTCTTGTCATCTTGACGGTGACGTTCCGGATTCTCGGCGCATCATATCGCGATCGGAGTGGTGCCTCCGCTGCCTTGGAAGTGTTCTTCTGGCTGGTGATGCTGGGGGGATTACTTCTGGGGCTGTGGGCTGCTCCGGCGCTTACGCCCCACATGCGTGCCGTGGTCACTGCGATTGCCACAATTCTGGTGACGGAATTAATCTTCCTGCACCTGGCGCGTGTGATCCGTGGTTCGTGGATGACGTTGCCGACAGCGACTGTCACACTGACCGCTTCCGACGACAACGTCGTCGCAGGTACGAATGTGACGCTGACGTGGAACTCGAATGACGCATCGCAGTTGCGTATCGAACCGCTCGGCGCGAACGTTCAGACGGGTCGCGGAAGCATCACCATTCCGGTGCATACAACAACCATGTTCCGGGCGATTCCCTCGAGCCGCGCCGGCTCGGGTCCCGAAGCGACCGTTACGGTCACTGTGCGGCCGTAATACGTTCCTTGCTCAGATTCATTCTGAGCCGAATTATTGCCAAAGGCGGGATGCAAATCCCGCCTTTGTTATTTTATATTCTAATTTGACATTTATTGTATTATGTGACATTGTTTTAAAGGCCAATATTGGTCGTATTATCGGTGCAGTCTCAGCACGATTCAAACAACAGGAGACAGACGTGAAGCACATGCTCATTGAAGGTAATTGGAAGGGCGGCAACTGCGCTCGCTACATGCCGTGCCTGCAGCATCCGGAAGGGAAGGTATGGTTCCATGCTTTGCCGTACCACAGCAATGTCGGAGACGACGAAGCGAGGCCTGTCGCAGGCATCGGCCTCGGTCTCGTCACGGTCAATGACGGAGCCAAAGCGAAAGGCATTTCTCTGGAGCAGGGAGGGCACATCGTCCGCACTGCTCCGCTTCCCAACGGCAAGATGCCCCAGCCGCGCGACTACGAAGTCAACAAGAAAGACAAGCGGCGGTACATCGACTTCGGAGTCTTCAAGGAAATCGGTGACGAAATGTTTCTGCGTGCGTGGGCGGGTGAACGCGTGGTCAATGTCGAAGTGGTGACCGGCGTCCCGAATCGGGACGCAGCGCACCAGCTTCGTGCCTTCGACATCAGGTCGTGGCACGCACTCTGCCACGGTTCGGTCGCGATCAGCGGCACGCCGCGTATCATCGTGGATACCGGCGCAAACGAGACGGCCGACAGCAAGTTGCAGGAATCGGCCGGCATGGGAGCTCTCCCCAAGATCATGGCGACCCGTGCAAAGCTCAAGAGTCACGAGCACCACGGGGATGTTGTGGGGGATTGCGCGCTTCAGATCTCCCGGACCTGGGAGATCGAATACACGAGAAAGTCGAGTCAGGCTATCCTCGTGAGGCAATTCGACCTCTTCGTCCTCATCGTCGTCGCTGACAACGGTGTGGCTGTGGAGGATATCCAGGTTCGCTCGGCCGACTACAAGGACAAGTTCGAGCTCGAGTGCTTCGAACAAGGCTTCCTGCCCGCGTTGCCGGCGACTGCTGCTGCCTAAGCCAGGCAAACCAACACGACCACTAAGCACCTTCGAAGCATGGCGGTTCCTCCAATTGAGAGGAACCGCCATGATTTTTTCTTATTTTAAGCCATATTATAGCGTATCTGTCCTTGACATTTTCAATATAGGTGATATAATTGCTTGACGTCCTGGGCAAGCCCTGGGCTTGCTCTTTGTAATCACATTCAAGAGAGGAGAAGAACTCGTGGCCAACCCAGACCAGATGGAAAACGACGAGATTGAACGTCTTCGGGCGCAAGCCGCAGCGGACGCTGGGAACCCTAATCCGGCTCCTGCGCCCGCGGCGCCAACTCGCACTTCCGCCAACCGGCAGCCGAATCAGAATCGGCGTGAGCGGCAGGGCGGAAGTCGCGATCGGGATTCGGCGCAATCTGCGCAGGAGCAGATAACCGAACTCAGCAGGCGAGTCGACAGACTCCCGGCTCAGGTTGCTGCAGCCGTTACTGCTGGTAACCCGCGACCCGCGCAGACGCCGACTAATACCGCAGCTGCTACGGCAGAGGCGGCGAAGAAAAAGCCCGACAACACGGCAACCATCGTCGTCATCGTCGGTGGCTCGTTCATCATCATCTGCGGCGCAATTGCGCTCGCCTTTTCCTGAGGAGATACCGATGAGAATTCTCGCATGGATTATTGCTATCGCTGCGATCCTCGTGACCGGGACGCTGCTCTGGAAGTTCGTGCTGTCGCCCGCGCTGTATGCGTCTGGCGGTGGTGCCCCCGTCGGTGGTGCGAGCGTCACCTACACCGACAAGAAGCCCACCTGGGGAGCCAAGTCCAAGACTGAGCTTGCATGTGCAGGTCTCAAGCGAGGACAGCCCTTCATGTGCGGAACTTCAAGCCCGACGGGTCAGTGTATCTGCCCGTAAAAATGACAAGGCGACCGCAGAGCCGCCAACTCGTTCTTCTACTCTCTACCCATAGCTGGAGGTGGGCCCGGTTGCATTGTTTCGCAACCCGGCCCCCTCCTGCCATCTCTACATCTTGTGATTTCCCGATACGTTCCAAAAGGTTGGAATGTGCCGGGCTCTCACAAACCGCTTACTTGAGCCGGTAGGCATAGCTCTTCGAGGAATCAAATGACCCATATCCAACGTCTTCTCGCAGCCATTCTTCTGGCTTGCGGTCTGGCTGCTTTTGCGCCCGTCATGCCGGCGCCGATTCAGAACACAATCATCGCGTCGGCCAAGGCCGGCACGTACGAGGACGATGTGTTTCCGCGTGGCTATCCCCGGTGGGGAACCAGCATCCGGACGCATGAAGATCGCAACATCCGGTACGGGCGTGCTCACCGCGGTGGTCACGTTCACCACTCCGGGCACGCTCAGGGTTCTCGCCTTGTCGCAATCGGAACCTACCGGCACGTTTATCGTTCGGCGGCATTCGCTGGCGAACGGTCGGCCGTGCGTGGTCGCGCTACTTGCGGTACGCCTCGTTGCTATTCTCGGCCGTCTCGGCCGGTGATGAAGTCGGCATGCCGAACTGGCTGCAATCCGAAGCCGGCATGCTCGACGTGCAAAGCTGGTGCAAAGCAGACCATCAACGAGCGCAACAACGCTAACGTGAAGGTGATTGGCTCGCCCGGAGCGAACGTCGTGGTCATCCAGGGCGGACCGAAGACGCAGGTAATCTCGGGCGGTCCTGCTGCTGGTTCGGCTTCGGCGGGCGGCAAACTCATCGCCGGATATGCACCGAAGACGCTTACGACATTCTCGTGCGAGGGCAAGCCGCGTGGCGTGCCAATCGCGTGCGGTGCCGCGAGCCCGAACGGCCTCTGCTTCTGCAAGGAAAAGTGACACCAAGGCGGCATAAGCTCGCCAGGTGATGTTCTACCCCACTTGTTCTCCCATGGTGAAGCGGTCGACTTTCTTTCGTCGACCGCTTCCCACCTCTTTCTTGTGATTTTCCGATGCGTCCCGAGATTCTCGGAATGTGCCGGAATCTCATAAAATGCAGCAGATGAGCCATCCTAGGGTACTTGACAAAATCACACCATCTGCTATAATGTAGGACGATAAAGCTC
>CAMTYD010000031.1:0-57273 GCA_947085915.1 uncultured Parcubacteria group bacterium | reverse complement strand
GGATACTACTCAGAACGGCGTCTCAAGGAGGCGAAACCGGACCATCTCATTCACACGCTTACCAGTCTTATTAATATTATAAAGGGGCAGGCCCCTTCGACTCCTCGGCTCGGAAATGCGAAGACAGAGTCTTCACATTTCCCTCGCTCTACGTCGTCGATAAAGAAGGTATAATAAACCATATGAAAACACTTGTCGGCATACTTATGGGTTCTGATTCAGATTTACCAATCATGCAGGAGGCAGCGAAGGTATTAGAAGAATTCGGCATCGGCTCAGAAGTGCATACGCTCTCTGCGCACCGCACTCCTGCGGCCGTCATGGCGTATGTACAGAAAAGTGAGGCAGATGGATATAAGGCTTTCATCTGTGGCGCAGGAGGTGCCGCACATCTCGGAGGAGTCGTTGCAGCGCACACAGCACTTCCCGTCATCGGCGTACCGCTGGTGAGTAAATCCATGAATACGGGCGGACTCGATTCGCTTTACTCCACCGTCCAGATGCCGCCGGGGATTCCCGTCGCGACAGTCGCCATCAATGGAGCAAAGAATGCGGGCATTCTCGCAGCACAGATCATCGGCGTAGGGGATATGGACATACGGGCGAAGGTGATTGCGTACAAAGAAAAGATGGCAAAAGATATCGTCGCAAAGGATACGGAGTTGCAGGAGAAAGGCGTTAAGAAATATCTCGAAGACAAAGGTCTTGTATGAGCGACCCGATTTCTTACAGAAGTTCGGGAGTAAATAGAGACACCGAGAATGAGACAAAGGCGGGGATGGCATCAGCACTCGAGACCACCGACAAGCGCGTGCTCAATAAAATAGGTGCCTTCGCCTCGCTCTACGACGGCGCTTTTCCTGAATACGAGCATCCCGTGCTTGTCTTGAAGACCGAAGAGCCCGGCACCAAACAGCTGCTCGCTCTCAAGTACGACAAAGTCGAATCTGTGTGCCACGATCTCATCAATCACCTCGTCAACGATTGCATTGTGATGGGAGCAAAGCCGCTCTCCATCCAAGACTGCATCGTGTGCGGCAAAGTCGAGAAACCGGTTGTCCTGCGGATGGTGAATGCGTTTGCGGAAGCCGCAAAGAACAATGAGAGCGCACTCACCGGCGGAGAGACTTCCTGGCAGCCGGGCGTCATTCCCGAGGGGACCTATATATTGACGGCGAGCATCGTCGGCGTTGTTGATAAAAAAAAGATTATCGACGGAACAAAGATACAAAAAGGAGATGTCGTGATCGCGCTCGCTTCAAGCGGTGTGCATACCAATGGCGTATCTCTCGTTCGAAAAATCATGGAGACTGCTCCGGACATCTTGAACGAAACCGTCGCAGGTCAGTCTTTTATTGATTCGGTACTTACCCCGCATCGTGCGTACTATGCATGTCTTAAGGATTTGTTCCCCAATGACGGCCTCACGGGCTTGGCGCACATCACGGGAGGCGGTATGCAGGAAAATCTCAACCGCATACTTCCCAAGAATTTGAACGCCCGCATCGACCTCTCCCGCGTCCGTATCCTTCCGCTATTCCAAACGCTGAAGAAATTCGGCAATCTGGAAGACGCTGATATGCTCCGCACCTTCAATATGGGAGTTGGCTTGACTGCAGTTGTGAGAAAAGAGTTTGCAGAAGAAGCGATGGCTCATATCAAAGGGCAAGGCGTCGAAGCGTACGAAGTAGGCGTGATTTCAGAGGGGAGCGGAGAGGTTGTTTTCGGAGGGGAATTGAATTGGGCGTGATTGACAATATCTTAATATAATGTATAATGGCATATGATAAATGAAGTACTAGAAGCAACGGACTTCAAAACTCTGGGGGAGAAAAAGATAGGTAAGGTGCGCGATATATACATTCAGCCGGACAGGCTGATTTTGGTTACTACAGACCGTCACTCCTCCTTCGACCGCATCATTGCGCACATTCCGTGGAAGGGGCAGGTATTGAATCAGGTAAGCGCGTGGTGGTTTGAGAAAACAAAAGACATTGTGCCCAATCACGTACTCGCGGTGCCTGACCCCAATGTGACTGTCGGCAAGAAAATGCAGCTCGTGCCGGTAGAGGCGGTGATGCGCGGATATCTCACGGGCGTCACAGACACTTCCATCTGGACCCGCTACCAAAACGGGGAACGCACCTTCGGTGATCTTACGCTTCCGGACGGACTGAAGAAGAACACAAAGCTCCCGAGTCCGATATTTGACCCGACCACCAAAGAAGACACCCATGACCGTGCCATCACGCCGGCACAAATGATGGAGGAAGGGCTTATCACACAAGAATTATTTGAAAAGGTAAAAGCGACGGCAATCAAGCTCTTTGTACGCGGACAAGAGATTGCCGCAGAGCGAGGGCTTATTCTTGTCGACACCAAATATGAATTCGGTTTGGATGAGCAGGGAGAACTTGTGCTCATTGATGAAATACATACACCCGATTCTTCCCGCTACTGGCAGGTAGAAGGGTACGAGGAGCGTATGACCAAAGGCGAAGAGCCGAAGAGCTTTGATAAAGAATTCTTGCGGCTCTGGTTTAAGGAGAATTGCGACCCGTACAAAGATGCAACACTTCCGGACGCACCGAGCGAGCTTGTAGAAGAACTCTCTCGCCGCTATATTCAGATGTATGAGCAGATTACCGGCGAGAAGTTCTTGCCCGGAGAAACACCCGTCATTCCGCGCATGGAGCGCAATCTAAAAGAATATGCCGCTTGAACCATTGACCGCAATTAGCTCAGTAGACGGCCGCTACCGCACCGTGGCGGCTGAACTTACCGAGCACTTCAGCGAATTCGGCCTCATTCGCGCGCGATTACTCGTCGAGACGGAATATCTTATTGCGCTCTCGGAAGCGGGGGTAGGAATGCGGGAATTGAGTACTGAAGAAAGAGCTATTCTCAAACAACTTTCGCAGATTACTGTCGAAGAAGCCCAGATAATGAAGAAGATTGAGAAAGAGGGGTACGAAGGCCTGCCCGGCCAGGGAATCCCTGCAACGAATCATGACGTGAAAGCCATCGAGTATTTCATCAAAATGAAGCTCGCGCAGACGTCGCTCAAAGATGTCGCCGAGTGGACGCACTTCGCGCTCACCTCTGAAGACGTAAATAGCATCGCACAGGGCGTTGCATTGCGCGGAGCACTTCAGGCAGTCGTTGTACCTGCTCTTGAAGAAATCCGGGCCAACCTCGATGCGACGGCAACCGCGCAGGCTGCTACGCCGATGCTCGCCCGCACACACGGCCAGCCAGCAAGCCCGACTACATACGGTAAAGAGGTCAGGGTCTTTGAGTCCCGTCTCAAGCGACAGCTCGAGCAGCTTCGCGCCCGCTCCATCCTTGTCAAATTCGCAGGAGCTACGGGCAACTACAATGCGCATACTGTCGCACTTCCCGACATTGATTGGCGTGCTTTTTCAAAGCAGTTCATCGGGCGGCTCAATGCCGGGCACACTATTTCGCTCGAACTCAATGAGGTGACAACACAAATAGAACCGCACGACACCTTTGCCGAAATGTTCGACAACATGCGCCGCATCAACGTTATTCTCACTGACCTCTCGCAAGATGTGTGGCGCTACATTTCAGACGGCTGGCTCACACAAAAACCAAAAGAAGGGGAGATAGGTTCCTCCGCTATGCCGCACAAGGTGAATCCGATAGATTTCGAGAACGCAGAAGGGAACTTCGGCGTGGGGAACGCACTCTTCACGCACTTCTCGCAAAAGCTTCCCATTTCGCGCCTTCAGCGTGACCTGACCGATTCCACCGTGATACGCACCTTCGGCACAGCATTTGCGCATTCACTCGTAGGCTACCGCTCACTCCTACGTGGCTTGGCCAAGATTAGCGTCAACGAGGCAGCTATGCTCGAAGCACTCCAAGCACATCCCGAAGTGCTTGCTGAAGCAATACAAACCGTCTTGCGGAAAGAAGGGGTAGAAGTGCCGTATGAAAAATTGAAAGACTTAACCCGTGGCAAACAAGTCACACTCACAGATTTTGCCGGATTCATTGACGGTCTCACCGTTTCTGATGAAGTAAAAACCCGCCTCAAGACCCTTCGGCCCGAAAATTACATCGGACTCTCCACAGAAATTGCGCGAAGCTAGTAGTCTTCCGTTAAGGCGAGGAACGCCGTAGCCATCGCCGCATAACCAACAGGATTCACTTTACGGACCTCCTCGGTCGCCCCGTGAATAACGGAGATCATGGTTGTCGGATGATTATTTTTTATATATGTATCGAAAATAGTGTCGGCTTCATCTCGGTCCATATCTGTCGAGGCAGCGAGAATGGCTTCGGCTTTTCCGCGTGTAATTGCGATCAATTCCTTATCAATCCCTGAGAGTAATGCATCACGATTTGCTTCGCCTCTTTTTGGTAGACCAAGCTCCTCGGCCCCTTTTTCATTTAGACGGGCAACTTCTTCCGGCGATTTTGAACCTTTCCATGTGGGACCCTTCGGACCTTCTCCTCTTTTTGGCATAGCAATTACTGTTTCAGACCCATCCCTGTGCGGATGAGGTACCAGTTGATACCTACGAGGGTCACTATCATGCCTCCGAGTACCGCAAATGATATCCATACTGGGATATCGGCAATGCCGAGAAAGCCGTAGCGGAATCCGTTGATGAGGTAGAAGATAGGATTCACGTAGGTGAAGCTCTGCGCCCATGCGGGAAGCGCGTGGACGGAGTAGAAGACGCCGCCGAGATAGACGAGCGGGGTGAGTACGAAGGTCGGGACGAGGTTGATGCCATCGATTGATTTTGCATAGACGCCATTTACGAGCCCTGCGAGTGAGAATACCAGCGAGGTAAGAAGAGCGAATACAAAGATAATGAGAAGGTTGTAAATCGCAAGATGAAGTCCGGTGAAGAAGGCCGAGACAAGAAGAACGATAATCCCGACGAGGATGCCGCGCACGACACCGCCTGAAATGTATCCAAGGATAAGTAGCCACGGCGGCGTCGGGGAGACAAGTATCTCATCAACAGCGCGGAAGAAGAATTTTGATTGGAAGAAGTTGAATGAGGTATTTGAGTAGGCGTTGGTAACGATAGCGAGCATGACGAGACCGGGGACGACGAAGCTCATGTAATCCACGCCCTGCATCGTGCCTATCTGAGAACCAAGCACCGCACCAAAGATGAGGAAATAGAGGGACGACGTGATAACGCTCGGGAGGAATGTCTGTACCCAGATACGGAACATGCGGACGATGTCCTTACGGAGCATCGTGTAAAAGCTAATCCAGAGTTGGTAGGTATTCATAGGTTACGTTCGGCAGCAGTCTTTCGGGGTCGCTATCTGCGCGTACTCGCGCAGCGCTCGGTCTCGGCGCCGTCGCGCCTGCGAAGCCCCCGAAAGACCGCTGCGCTCACTTCGCTGTGTTGATAATATATCCATATTATTTTTCTGAAGTTAATTTAAGGAATACCTCCTCTAATCGGCCGCCTCGGTAACCTTCTTTTTTCGCCTCATCGCTCCCGTGCTTCTCAAGTAGATCTTTCATCGAACCCTGTTCGACAATCTCTCCTTTGTTGATGATCGCGACGTGTTTGGCGAGTTGCTCGGCTTCTTCGAGGTAATGAGTGGTGAGAAGTATCGTGAGGCCGGCTTTGCTTAATCTCGTGAGGTAATCCCACATGCCGCGGCGCAATTCAACATCCACGCCTGCGGTGGGCTCGTCGAGGATGAGGAATTTTGGCTCGTTGACGAGCGCACGCGCGATCATGAGCCTGCGCTTCATACCGCCCGAGAGTGTCATCGCGTTCTGATTCATTTTTTCTGCAAGCCCAAGATCCGTGAGGAGCTTTTCGGCACGGGGGATGGCGATTGAGCGGGGGATACCGTAGTACCCGGCCTGGTTTACCACAATGTTGATTGGCTTTTCGAAAGGATTGAAATTAACTTCCTGACCAACGAGGCCGATATGCATTTTTGCGAGTTCGGTCTCGGTATCGGTATTCTTCCCGAATACCTCAATAGTTCCGGACGTCTTATTTACAAGACCCGTGGTAGCGCCAATGATGGTTGTTTTTCCTGCACCATTCGGCCCGAGGAGAGCAAAAAAATCACCCTGCGGTATTTCAAGCGATACTCCTTTAAGTGCCACCGTCCCGGTAGCGTAGGTTTTCTTGAGGTCTGTTATTTTGAGTGCGGGTACCGACATAGAGATTACGAGTTTAACAGAATTCCTGAGAGATATGAATAGGTCTCGTTGTAATCTTTGACCGCGTGCGTATCGATAACCCCGACCACCGTCTCATCATTTCCTCCGGGGAAAAGAGCGTCTCCGATATAAATGCAGTCTGACTTTTCCCAACCCATTTTTTCTATGAAGAGATTGACGTTGTAGCCTTTATTTTTTCCGTACTCAAAGAAATCAAGGTTTGTGGTGCCGCCAATCCGCACTTCCACATTCGCCGCTTTAAGAATCTCGACGTCCGCGGCAAGGTCCGTCAGGAGCTTGAAGCGAATCTCGTGCCCGGGGTCAAAGGCGTCCTTCTTTGCTTTGTCTTCGTGATGTCCGATGAGTGAGAATGCAATTTGGGAATCGCGGTCTTCGATAATGTCATTCTCATCGCGGACCTTGTAATTGAGGAGCGCCCTCGCTTTCTCGATAAAGGCAAGTATTGCATCACGCTCACCCTTCTTGAGAGAGTTATTCCATAATATTTCACCTTCCTTGGTGACCGCACGGTTCCCATTTTGCCCGAGGGTGTAGAAGTGACCGTGCAGCGCTTCTGTCAGGTGACTACGGATATCCGCCTCGCCGTGTCCGGAGACAACGATCACGTCGGCGCGTTCGGCAAGCTGCTTGAGTATCGGCACATGCGCCGCTTCAATAAGCGACTTGCTTGGCGTCAGCGTATTATCGAGGTCGAAGAAAAAGTGCTTTTGCATTTCAGTCTTTGAGAGGCAGGTTACCCATGAAGTCACTTTTGCCCAGGTCTACACCATTCTTGCGCAGGATGGAGTAGGCGGTCGTGAGGTGGAAGTAGAAATTGGGTATGAGGTAATTGTTGGTGTAATCAATACCAGACATGGATTTCCCGCCCCAGTGAGAGAGCGTGACTTTCACACCCTCTTTGCCAATAACTTGTTCGGGCTTTAGCGTCTTTAAAAAAGCGAGCGTCTTTTCAATACGAGCTTTCAATTCGGCGATTGTCTTTTCAGCATCTTCGAATTTCGGGGCTTCCACTTCGGCGAGTTGTGCGACACCATTTTTGGCGTTGTCGCATGCCACTTGAACCTGGCGGACGAAGGGGAATTGGTCTGATATAAGACGGCTCTGTAAGAGCGCGTCTTCCTGCAAACCTGCCGGATGCCATCCAAGCTGCTTCCCCTTGGCGTGAGTATCCACTTTTTCGAGAATACTCGAAAGTGCGGTGAGCGCTTTCATCATCGGTGGTACTGTACTGGTGTAGAGATTTGTTTCCATAATATTTCCTTTAATAAGTAAAGTGTCATTCTACAGATTGTCGACACACTGTCCAGCCTCTATGCCTGTGGATTACTTTTTTCCCAGTACGAAGCAGAAGCGGCGACGTATTCTGCTACTCGTCGTTCGGCTGCCGCCGCGAGATGTGTGACAAAAGCTTCACGCTCGCTTTCCGGCGCACCATTCTTAATCCACGCTTCGAGCATATCAATCTGCTCAGGACTGGAGAGGGCGAGCCGACGGCCTTTGGCCGCAGCGCGCAGAAGGGTCGGACCCCCGATGTCTGTCTTCTCGATGACGTCCTCTTTCGTAGAGCTCTCATCGGCAATCGTTTGTTCAAGGGGATAGAGCGTCACGTAGACGAGGTCAATGGGAGCGATGCCCAATTTCCGCAACTCTTCGGCATCTTCCGGTGTAGACGACAAAAGGCCTGCGTAGACCTCTCGTGCGAGCGTGACGACACGATGGCCTAGTATGGGTGGTCCGACGATGCCTGCCACATCACGGCAGGGGATGGAATTGTCCATAAGATACTTCGCGGTGCCGGCAGAGCCAAGGAGCGTCCAGCCGTTATGTATCAAAAGCTTACCAAGCCTTTGCAAAGCCTCGTCTTTTTCATATGAGGCAAGGAGTGCTGTTTTCATGTCGCGTATTCTAGCATATGCAGTTCTTTTTAGCGGCTTGAGAAATCCACTGATATTTCATTGGGGACACTCGTTGATTTGGCTTCGTCGCCGACTTTACCGCGCCCGGCGACGCCGGGTAGAAGTACTGCCACGGTCGTGCCACGCCCTACGGAGCTCCGGATGGTCACTTTACCGTGGTGCATTTTTATGAGTTCGGAGACAATCGCGAGTCCGAGACCCGAGCCGCCTGCCCTGCGGTTGCGCGACGGGTCTCCACGATAAAAAGGCTCAAAAATGCGATAGAGGTCTTTGCGTGCGATACCGACGCCAGAATCTTGGACGATGAGCTCGACATGATTATTCGGGGACGGCTCGACGCTGACGCGGATGTGACCGCCCCGGGGGGTGTAGGTAATGGCATTTTTCAGGAGATTGCTCACTATCTGGGTGAGGGCCGTCGGATTACCCCACACGGCAGTGTCGGGGCCTTTACGGACGGTTACTTGATGTTCGCCGCGCTTGGCGAGCGCGCTGAATTTCTCCACGACATCGGAGACGACTGTCGAAAGGTCGATGGAATTGAATTCTACGCGTTCAGGGCGGACGAGGGCTGAGAGCGAAAGGAGGTTGTTGATTATCTCAGAGATACGGTCGAGCTCTTCCACGTTGCTCTCAAGGGTGGCCTTTACGTCGGGAGCCATGTTGTTCTCCAAGAGGGAGACCTCGGTATTCGTCTTCAAAACTGACAGGGGAGTACGTAATTCATGTGCGATGTTGCCTATGAATTGCTTTTGCGCGGCCAGAGCATTTCTGGTGGGCGCGAGTGTGATGCGGGCGATGATGTAGCCGAAAAGTGCCGTGGTGAGCACGGTGGAAATGACGATGATGCCGAGATTTTCTGTCTTGAGCTGCTGGAGTTCTTCAACGATAGAAGGAGCAATCGCGCCGGACGTATTGGATGCAATACCCGCTTGCATACCCTCCACGATTGCCAGCGAAATGTTGTGGTAGAGCACGCTGAAGGCTCCGGCCACGATAGCAAGGATTACCAGTGCGAATGCCACCTGGAGCGATATGACGTTTACTTCCGTGCGGAAAAAGGGGTCAATCCGATACCTATTCAGCCAGCCGGTAACCAACTCCCCGGACCGTTTCCAGTACGTCGCCGCCGTCGCTCGCGAGTTTCCGGCGAAGATTTTTGACGTGGACGTCAACCACATTACTAAATCCGACATAATTGAAATCCCATAAGTGATTAAGGAGGTCTTCCCGATTTACGACCTGATTCGGGTGGCGCATGAAGTATTCTAGCAGGCCGTATTCTTTCAACGTGAGCGGCACTTCTTTGCCTTCGCGCGTGACTTTGCGCTGGCTCGGATTGAGTTCGATATCGCGGATTTTGAGGACGTCCGGCAAGCTTTCCGTCGGACGGCGCAAAAGCGCTTGGATGCGCGCAGTCAGTTCAGCGAATGAGAAGGGTTTTACGAGGTAATCATCGGCACCGGCAAGGAGGAGCTGCACCTTTGTATCAGTCTCCGCACGGGCGGTAAGAATGAGTATGGGCACCGTAATATTCATTTCGCGCACTTGGCGACAAATCTCAAGACCATCCATCGAAGGAAGCATGAGGTCCAGAATCATGACGTCGTAGTCGTTGCGGTGGAGAGAGATACGCGTCAAAGCCTTTTTTCCGTCATTGATAATGTCTGTGGCGTAGCCTTCATGATTTAGCCCTTTTGCGAGGGCGTCGGCCAATTTTTGTTCATCTTCCACTAAGAGTATTTTCATATTGATATTATTTATCTCTACTAACGCACAGGTTCTATTACACATCAAACGACATGAAGAACCTCTGATGCTCTTAATGAAGACGCGCGGACGTACCTTCCATTACATCCTTTTCGTGTTGTAAAATATATAGAAATCATTTTTTCACGAAAGAGGTACAGATGTTGCAAACATCGAAGATGTGTCGCATAGTCTCCGCAGTAATTAGTTCGCCGATGAGGCGAGGCGGATAGCATTGTCCCAAAGGAGACCATCATGGACGAAGATGATAAACGACGCTTAAGATTGTTGACGCTGTTGGAAAGCCGCCGGATGAAGCGGCTCGGCATCACGTGGTATTTGCTCGAGTTGCAGGGACTGGCGGACGAGCTCGGGGTTCCCGCCGAAGAGTTTCTCGGGCTTCTCGAGGACATCATGCCGATGCAGCATGCGATCTCCGATGAAACCCACAGAAATGGAGCGTTCCTAAGCGCGCTTTCGCAGCTCGCACTGCTGAAGGATGGGGAAGTGCGTCCCCTCGAAGACATTGAGGGAGAGGCGATCCGTTTCGCACGCATGTACTACCGTGGACACATGTCCGAGGTGGCACGGCGGCTCAAGATAGGACGTTCTACGCTCTATCGGAAAATTGAGGCGGCCGAAGCTACCGAGACTGCCTGAATACCTTCAACACCTGCGGAAGCCCTGCGCTTCCTGCAGGTGCTTTCGTTTTATTTCGTCGAAGAATCAGCCTTCACCATCTTGAGTGCCTCCTGCACGGTCGTCATGAATTGCGCGGGGAATATGATGGTCGAATTTTTCTCCACTGAGATTTCGGCCATGGTCTGGAGCGTACGGAGCTGGAGGGCGACAGGGTGTGCCTGCATCACGTCGGCGGCCTCTCCCAAGCGTTGAGCTGCCTGGAATTCTCCTTCGGCTGCGACAATTTTCGCGCGGCGCTCGCGCTCGGCTTCGGCCTCCTTGGCCATCGCACGCTGCATGTTTTCCGGCAAGGCGATGTCTTTTATCTCGACAGCGGTGACCTGCGCGCCCCAGGGTTCGGTGTGGGCGTCTATCATGACCTTGATCTGTTCATTTATCTTCGGCGTCTGCGAGAGGAGCTCATCCAGCGAGAATTGGCCGACGATGTTGCGGACCGTTGTCTGCGAAATCTGATTGGTGGCGTTTTGGACATTCTCGATAGCGATGACGGATTTTTCGGGGTCGGTGACCTTGTAGTAGGCGACTGCCGCAATGTCTATCGAGACGTTGTCTCTGGTGATTATCTTCTGCGATGCTATCTGCATCGTGACAGTGCGCAAAGAGACGCGTTCCATCGACTGAATGGGGACAAAGACGAAACGAAGGCCGGGCTCGCGGATACCGGTAAATTTGCCGAGAGTGAAGATGACCCCGCGCTCGTATTGGCGCAAAATGCGTATCGAGACGAGGATGTAGAGTAGGACGACAAGGCCGACTACGTAGAGGAATTCCATAGATGAATAGTATCACGCGCGGCATATTTTGTGCTATTCTGCTTGCGATGAAAGACGGCAAGAAAGTTGGCATTACCGCAGGGGCTTTTGACCTTTGTCATGCGGGGCACATGCTCGTATTCAAAGAGGCCAAGACGGTGTGTGACTACTTAATCGTCGCTTTGCAGGACGATCCTTCGCTTACTGAGAGCGATTATCGCGGAAAGAAGAAAAATACGCCCATTATGTCGCTCGAAGAGCGTCGCATCATCTTGGAGGGTATCCGATATATAGATGAAGTCGTCGTGTATAGCAGCGAAAAGGATTTGTACAACCTCCTGGTCTCGCTCAAGCCGGACGTCCGAATCATCGGGGCGGACTGGAAGGGCAAGGAGTATACCGGGCATGACTTGCCGATAGAAATGTATTTCAATTCACGTGGTCATAATTTTTCTACGACCGCATTGCGTGAGCGAATTTACGAGGCGGAGGCGAAGAAGAGGGGAGAGGCGAACGAATAGATTACGGTGGGCGTTGGAGACGGCCGAATGTTGCTACATTCGGCACGATTTAGGCCTCCGCCTAAATCGCCGAGGAGGCCACGTGCTCTGCACTATGACCTCCCCGGCTTACTTGCTGAGCACTTTAAAGAGCGAAACGTACCGCATCATGTTTATTATTTATCCCTAATGCTGTTAAATCTCTGTTCATTTTTACAAATAGCGGTGAATTTAAGGTGAAGGTTAGTTCGAAGTAAGCGTTGGAGGCGGCCGAATGTTGCTACATTCGGCATGATTTAGGCCGCCGCCTAAATCAGGTGGATAACCAAGTAGCACCCTTCATGAATAGGTACATACTGATGTGGTGTCACTCGTCGAGGTCGATTTTATTAGCCAATCTCTTCTATATATATGAAAAATTTGCACAAAGTTGCTTGGATACTGCTCATCGTCGGAGGCCTCAACTGGCTTTTGATTGGGCTCGGCGGATTCATGGGAGCCAACTGGAACGTTGTCGCCATGATTCTCGGTAGCTGGCCACAAGTAGAGTGGCTCGTGTACGTACTCGTGGGCCTCTCTGCGGTCTATGAAGTCGTTACGCACAAGACAAACTGCCAGAATTGCAGCTCGGGTGGCGCGATGTAAACATTTTTACGGAACCTCACGCACAGACCCCGCCTTTGGCGGGGTCTGTGCGTTGTCCACTGAGGGGCTGGCGCAAGGCTAGCGAGGGGCTATAATCCCTTCATACAAGCAAATAAATATTGCCATTATGGTTAGAACAGCAAATCCAGCATTATTAAAGCCTCTCAACCTTACTCCTGAGCTCGAGGCGGTCGTAGGCAAAGGTCCTATGTCACGCGGACAGGTGGTCAAGCAAATTTGGGTATACATCAAGAAGAACGACCTCCAAAACCCGGCGAACAAGCGCAACATCCTCGCAGACGACAAACTCAAGCCTCTCTTTGGCGGCAAGGGTGAAGTCACCATGTTCGAGATGACGAAACTCGTCTCGGCGCACATGAAGTAATCGGTTTTTAAAGCAAACAACAAACGGCCGCCCTAAGGGCGGCCGTTTTTGCGTTTATGGCGCAAGACAACGGATAGTGCTATCAATTGAGAGCTTCCAGAGTAGGAAGTGTTCTTCTACAACTAGGGTGAGGTGAACAGACATGACCGCTACAGCCAATATCTATAGGCTCTGCCCGTCCGGCGAAATCGCTCCCGGCATGGAGGGTGCAACCACCACAAGCGTGCGAGTCGGACCTCCGAACGATAAACGTCACCAGGTGCTCGACTTCAGGCAGCACGCTGAGAGTTATCCGAGAATCAGCAACGGCCTGCTTCTCGAGGGCGCACCGCACGAATCTGAAGGTCGAAAGGCGATAATTGGGCGCGCTAAGTGGCCTGGAGCCCTCCTTTCGCTCTCGACGTTCAGGTTGGAGTTTGACCCTGGGGTAAGCTCGCATATTCCGGAAGTCCAAAATGCGTGGTCAGGACTCGAAACACTGCACCCGGCGTTTGTGCAGATTGGCGGACGGAGCACTCACGACCAACACCAGCTCGTCGCTATCTCCGACGGCAAGTTCGCGATTGTCGCCGATAGGGGCAAACGCTACATGCGAGTCGACTGCAAGGGCGGCAGCCTTTCTACCCAATCGGTCCAGAGGGTTGAGCTGGCCCAATTGCTCGTCAAGCGTGCTGAACTTTTCCTGATGGACAATGCGGCCGCTCTCGCATGGACTTGGCACACGCTGGAAAAATTAGGCATGCTCCAATGCTGGCCGCGCTCTCTGGAGGAGAGGCTCGCCCAGCTTCGGCACAACATGTTGAGCAGTTCTCGCTGCTAAACAAGACACCATCTGATCTTCAGACAACACAGAGCGCCGCGGGTAGGAAACCGCGGCGCTCTTTCGTTTCTTATTTACCCATCCGACGCTCGCGCTGAGCGTATTCTTTGAGAACGCCTTCTAAATCTGTTTTTGTAAAAGCAGGCCAGTATGGTTCGACGAAGAATAATTCGCTGTATGCACCTTGCCACAAGAGGAAGTTGGAGATGCGCTTTTCTCCGCCCGTCCTGATGATGAGGTCGGGGTCGGGCATCCCAGCCGTCCACAGGTGCTTCGCGAGAGACTCTTCACTCATTGCATCACCTGATTGTGACGCGGCTTGCGCCGCTTGTGCGATTTCCGCTCTGCCGCCGTATGACATACACATCCACAAGGTCAGCTTGGGATTCTGGGGATTTTTAGCTTCGACATCCCGCATCGCAGCTTGGAGATTTGGAGAGAAGCGGTCTCTTTGACCCACGAAACGGACGGCGATACCCTCATCTCTGTATTTCGCCAGACCTTCCCGTGCCATCGACTCAAAGATTTCCATAAGATACGAAACCTCTTCTTTGGCGCGATTCCAATTCTCCGTGGAAAAGGCATACACGACCATGTGCTGTATTCCCATGTCGCGTGCCGCAAGAGCAATTGGCTCAATATTTTCCATTCCCCGGCGGTGACCCTCGAAGGAAGCGAGTCCGTTCTCTTTCGCCCATCTGCGATTACCGTCGAGAATAATCCCAATGCAGGCGGGAATGTGGGGAGTTTCGCTCATAGGATGCTTCGAATGATAGCAAAGAACATATCCTTGAGCCAAAGATTCCTGTAAAGTAAATGAAACTGAGTATGAATCGCACCTCCTTCGCGCCAGGCAAAATTATTCTGTCCGGTGAGTACGCGGTGCTCTTCGGGTACCAAGGGCTCGCCCTACCTTCTTCTTTGGGGGTACAAGCGGTATGTGAGGAAGATGCCGCCTCTAAAAGAATCGACATAGATTGGAGGGGAGGGGAGATGTGGCAACCGTACTTGGAAAAGATTGTGGGATTGTGCCAAAGGAAGAATCCGGAATTATCCGGCAAGCTGAGCATTCACGCAGATGTTCCTCTGGGAAAGGGGATGGGTTCCTCAACTGCACTTATTATCGCCGTAACCCGTGCACTCCTGGGAGAAGACTCCCGCGTCGCAGCTCTGGAGATTGAGGATGTCTTGAATCCCGGACACAGCGGCTTCGACTTCGCCGTCATTTGGGAGAATACGCCCGTCGTGTTCGCTAAAAGTATTGGCCCAAAACGCATCGACATATCCTCAGGGTTGTTACATCAGGCAATCCTCATCGATACAGGATTTCCGGGAGAGTCTACGACAGAGCTTGTCGCATGGATGCGAGGTCGGGAGAAGGAAGTTCAAGACTCTTTGGAAGCAATTGATAGGTGCACTCATCGGCTTATCGAAGGCGAATCATTGCCTCTCGTGATGCGTGAGCACAACAAGGCTCAAATAGCACTCGGAGTTGTACCACCGGACATCCGGGAACTGATTGCCGCTATTGAGCAGATTGATGGCGCGGCCAAGGTTATTGGTGCGGGGAGTCGCACGGGCGGCGCGGGTATGGTGCTTGCACTCGGTAACCCGGAAGAGATTCTGAAAATTGCGTACCGGAGAAATATGCCTACAATCTCACTCTGATTATGTCTATTCGCGCTACGTCCGCACCAAACATCGCCCTTATCAAGTACTGGGGCAACCGCAATGAAATGCTCCGTTTGCCGGCCGCAGATTCGCTCTCAATGACGCTCGACCAACCCGTAGTCGAAGTGATGGTCGAGCACGCAGATGAGTTTTCTGCTCGAAGTTTTGAACCGGACGGTGCTGCACGAATGCTTAGCGAGCGGGAGACGGCACGACTGAAAAAACATTTCGTTGCCGCAAAAGAATATTTGAATACGATTGGTGCGACTCAGGCACTTCCCGCATCTGTTTCTCTCGAGATTCGCTCAAAAATCCCTCCGGGTATCGGGCTGGCATCGTCTTCGGCGGTCTTTAGTGCGCTGGCGGAAGCGTACGCCGGATTCGACAAGCTCACCGCAGGAGGGTTTGTCAAAGGTATATCGCGCCGCGATGTGAGTATTCTCGCCCGTCTCGGGTCCGGCTCTGCCAGCCGCAGCGTCTTTGGCGGATTTGTCGCGATGGTAGCGGGGGCAGGCGAGGAGATTGATTCGTCATACGCCGAGGAGGTAGCTCCGCAGAATCACTGGGTACTGCACGATGTCATCGTCGTGCCGACCAAGAAAGAGAAGTCGGTAGGCTCGACTGAGGGTCATGCGCTCGCGCATACGAGCCCGCTTTTCGAGGCGCGGCTGCGTGACATTCCCCGACGGCAAAAAATGTGTATCGAAGCGATTCGAGCAAAGGATTTTCAAAAACTACAGCAAGTGTCTGAAGAAGATTGCCTGGATATGCATGCGGTGATGCGCTCGAGCAGTCCCTCGCTCGATTATCTGAGTGGAGAGACACATCGCATCATTCGCGACATAGAAGCACTCCGAACCCGTGAAGATTTGGCTGTTTTGTACACGATGGATGCCGGTCCCACCGTGCACCTCGTGTGCGAAGAAAGTGCGCTGCCATCCGTACGCACTTTTGCGCATGCGCAGGAGGGTTGCATCATCTTTGAAGCCAAGATTGGGGCAGGGTCACGGATAGCGTAATTGTTGGCTATAATCGAGCTGTATGGATTTACGCAACTTTAGCGCAGAGCAAGGTGGAGATGATCGGGTGGCCAAACGACGCGCGATGATTGAGCAGGAGCTGGGCGTAGAGCTATCGGCGCTCGCGTTGGTACCTGCGCAACTTGGCTCGGCGGACGAAAGAAACTGCGAGCAGATGTTCGGGGCGGTTCCGATACCCGTGGGTCTCGCGGGTCCGCTTCAGATAATGTTCAGTTCGGGAGAGGCACATGCTGTCTATCTACCTGTTGCCACGACCGAAGCCGCACTTGTCGCAAGCGTTAATCGCGGCTGTAAAGCGCTAACAGCGGCAGGCGGTGTGCGTATTTCGTCCGAGTACATCGGTATAACCCGCTCGATTGCGTTCGAGACGAACGATGCGGAGGTGAGTTCCGCGGGCATTCGCAGACTCGAATCTGAATGGAGAAAGGTTGGAGAGGCGACGAGCGAGCACCTCAAGATACTTTCCTATGAAATTGATACAAAAGACGACGTCCTCTTCCTCACTATTGCGGCAGATACTGATGAGGCGATGGGCATGAATATGGTCACGATAGCTGCTCAGGCAATTGGAGAATTTCTTTCCGGCGAATTGCATATCACCATGCTCACGGTGGCGGGCAATGTGGATAGTGACAAGAAGCCGAGTGTGCGGACGAAAACGCACGGCCGGGGATACCGCGTAAGCGCAGAAGCCGTTCTTCCCGAAGAGATTCTTCGCGATGTCTTGAAATCGAATCCGGAGGCACTCCTCAAGACGGCTCATGCAAAATTGGAGGTCGGGTCGGAAATCTCGGGCGCTTTGGGAAAAAATCTGCATGTCGCAAACATCGTCTCCGCACTGTACCTCGCGACGGGGCAAGACGCGGCGCATGTGGTGGAGGGCTCGCTCGCAGATACGATACTCAGTAAAGACGAGGGCGGTATTCGAATCAAGGTGGAGATTCCCGCCTTACTCGTAGGCGTAAGAGGAGGCGGAACAAATCTTCCTGCTCAAAAACAGTGTTTGGATGTAGTTCTGCGGGCGAAAACACACCTGAAGCCCTCCGCGCAACTCGCGGAGACTATCGCGGGAGCAATCCTAGCGGGGGAGATATCCCTTCTCGCTGCTCAATCTACGAACACGCTCGCGCGCGCGCATACGAGGCTCGCGCGTTGATGAGGTTTGCTGTTTTAAGCACAGCCTGTATTTGCTATACCCCGTGAGATAATGAGTTTTTCTCCGCAACAACAATTTTGAGAGTCGGTATCTCACGGGGTATACTCATATTTCTATGGGCCACTCAGCAATTCTCGGCTTCGGCGTGTACCTGCCAAAATATCGTATTCGTACATCCGACATCGCACGTCATTGGCAGCAGGATGCGCAGGCGCTTCTGGCAGGTCTTGGTGTGGAGGAGAAATCGGTCGCGGGAGTGGGAGAAGATAGTTTCACCATGGCGTTTGAAGCGGCGCGGACCGCTCTCGAGGTGTCACGCGTCCCGCCGTCTCGAGTCTCCGCGATATTCGTCGGGTCGGAGTCTCATCCCTATGCAGTAAAGCCGACGAGCGGCATGCTTGTATCGGCACTGAAGTTGAATCCTTTTTCGCATGCAGCAGATTTAGAGTTCGCTTGTAAAGCGGGGACAGCGAGTCTTCAGATTATCGACAGCTTTGTCCGAAGCGGACAAGTTCGTTTTGGTCTGGCGGTTGGGACGGACACTGCCCAGGGTCAACCGGGTGATGCGCTCGAATATACAGCGGCGGCTGGTGCCGCGGCATTTCTCTTGGGGTCGGCGACACACAAAAACGCTCTCTGCCGCATAGAAAAGACACTTTCATATACAACAGACACTCCGGACTTTTGGCGGGCGGAAGGAGAATCCTATCCGCGTCACGCGGGCCGATTTACCGGAGAGCCCGGCTATTTCCAACACGTTCGCGAGACAATCAAAGCAGCTCTCACGGCATGGAAGGTGAAATTGCCGGGAATTGATCACGTCGTCTTCCACATGCCCAATGCAAAATTTCCGATGCGCATCGCCAAGGAATTCGGCATCACGAAGGAGCAAATGAGTGCCGGCTTTGTTGTCCCTACCATCGGTAACACCTATAGCGCATGTTCGCTCATCGGACTCGTCTCAGTGCTCGAGAAGATAAAAAAAGGACAACGAATTCTCCTCGTTTCTTACGGATCAGGTTCGGGATGCGATGCCGTCCTCATGACCGCATTGAAGACCGGAAAGTCTCTCCCCGTAGACAGCCGTGAGCACGCATACTTGGATTACAGTCAGTACTTACAACACTCCGGAGCACTTTCCGTATAATCGTATGCAAAAAGACATTTTTCTTGCTGGTTCCGGACTTACGCGTTTTGGCGAGTGGTGGGATAAAAGTCTGCGCGATTTGATGAGTGAAGCCATCGAAGCGGCGCTCGCCTCATCCAAGCTGAATGCACGTGATATCGACCTCGTCGTTGTTGCAAATATGCTCTCTGAAGCCACGAATAATCAGGCGCACATTGCGGCACTCGCTTCGTCGCTTTTGCCTCATCATCCGCCTGCACTGCGGGTTGAGGCAGCCTGTGGTTCGGGCGCGCTCGCGATTCATACAGCCTGTGCATTTCTCGAAAGCGGCCGGGCAAAAACCGTCCTCGTGCTCGGTGTAGAAAAGATGACCGATGCCTCGAGTGATGCTATTTCAGAGGCCTTGATGGGGGCGGCTGATAGTGAGCTCGACGCTCCATCCGGACTCACGTTTCCCGGGATTTTTGGCCTCATCGCTAAGCGGTATATGTACGAATTCGGTCTCACACGCGAACAGCTGAGTATCGTGAGCTCGGTGCACCACAAGAACGCGACGGAGAATGCTTTTGCGCAGTTCCGGCATGAGCTTTCTCCGGAAGCGGTAACCGCGAGTCCGTTCGTATCCGACCCGCTCCGCCTCCTCGACTGTTCACCGATTAGCGACGGAGCTGCTGCCTGTATCCTTTCAACTACGCATACGAGCGGTATGCGCCTCGCCGCAAGCCAGATTGCAAGTGATACCCTCAGTATCACTGAGAGGCCGACTATTGTGAGTTTCCCCGCGACGCGCATGGCGATGAGTCAGGCTCTGCGAGAAGCGGACATCGAACGAAAAGATATACGCGTGCTCGAAACGCATGACTGCTTCTCCATCGCCGCTGTTATCAACATGGAGGATTTGGGATTTGCAAAAAAAGGAGAGGGGATTACGATTTATGAAGACCTCTTTGCGGGTCGCACACCGCTTTTTGTAAACATGGGCGGGGGACTGAAGGCCTGCGGTCATCCCGTTGCGGCCACCGGCATTAAGCAACTCATCGATATCGGCAAGAGTCTCAAGCGTACATCGGCGCGATATGGTCTTGCCCACAATTTCGGCGGTGCGGGCGCGACTTGTGGTATCCATATTCTAGAAAATACAAACGTATGAGCTACTCCGCACCTATCGTCCACCGCGCGCAGAAGCGCGAACAAGAAAAACAGCTCCCCGGAATCGTTATGTCATTCACGACACTCGCACACCCGCCTGCGCGCTTCGGCAGGCGGCCGAGACAGATCGGTCTTATTGAATTACAGAATGGTCGCCGGGTTCTCGGGTCGCTCATCTCTGACGAACCCTTCATCGGACAACAG
This sequence comes from uncultured Parcubacteria group bacterium, assembly GCA_947085915.1. Lineage (GTDB taxonomy): Bacteria > Patescibacteriota > Minisyncoccia > Phycocordibacterales > UBA2100 > UBA10103. The sequence continues at coordinate 37,253 of CAMTYD010000031.1, read as the reverse complement.
GTACGCCCGCGCATGCGCCTCTCCCACGTGACGGAAGAGGGTCTCCGTGTATACGAAGTCGCGTATGAAGCGACGGTCACTGTGGAGATTCCACAGAAGTTCTCCCGGTACATCCTCGCGTTCACCGGACCCTCCGGCGTGGGCAAGTCGACAATAACGACCATGCTTGCGCATGCGTGTTCCGACTATGCTGCTAAAGTGCCAATCCTGACTACGCGCGCTCCAAAACCCGGTGACGATGGAGAATACCTGTATACAACCGAGACCGAATTTGAACGCATGCAAAAGGCGGGGTCTATCGTCGCCGTGACGCGGATACCGTCTTCTACCGAGAATCGTCAGTATGGATACCGGAGTACGGATATCGAGGCAATCTGGAACAAAGGGAAAATCCCGCTTGTCGTCACAGAGATGGGGCTTCTCCAGGGTCTTGCGCGTCACTATGGCCGTCGCTCGGTTCTTTCCTTCGGACTTCTTCCGCCAGGACGGAGCAAGCGGGCACGACTGAGTCAACTTCTTCACCGGCTTCGCGCGCGCGGACGTGAGACAGAAGACAATATTCACGACCGTCTCAAGAACGCGGAACGGGATCTCGCATTCTTTGGAGAACGGAAAGATCTTTTTGACCACATAGTGGTGAATGAAGACGCGTCTTCTCTCGTTGTTTCTTTGAAAAAGAAAGTACCCGGACTTTCAGGCGCCTCGGTATGAACCATCAATCGATAGAGGAAGTCGTTCTGGTAGACGAAGAGAACAACATCCTCGGCACCATGCCCAAAGCTTTGGTGCATGGTGCCTCGACGCCACTCCACCGGGGATTCTCTCTGTTTCTTTTCAATAGAAAAGGAGAGCTGTTGCTTCAGCAAAGGAGTCATACCAAAAAGACGTGGCCGCTTGCTTGGTCCAATAGCGTCTGCGGTCACCCGGGCTTACATGAGTCGAATGTTGATGCGGCGAAGCGCCGGCTTTCTCATGAGCTCCGCATGGAAGCGATTACTATCGAAGAGGTCGCACCCTATCGATATACCTTCGTGCGCACTGGGGTGATGGAGAATGAGATTTGTCCGATTCTCGTCGGCATGACAGAAGAAGAGCCAAAGCCGAACCTTGAAGAGGTTGAAGCGGTACGTTGGGTAGCGTGGGGTGTTTTTCTAGAAGAAGTTAATGCAGAGAGAAATGCCTTTTCAGAATGGTGCGAAGAAGAAGCTCGAATCCTTTCAGGTAACAAGCGTCTCAAGGAACTGCTGGCGTAAGCGTGTTCCGACTCAAAACCCGCCTCAATCAAGGCGGGTTTTGAGTTATAGATTTGAAGGTACGTCGTCTTATTGAGTGCCTCCGTTCTGACCTGAACCGGTAGTAGGTGTAGGAATCGTGACGTTGATATTCGTGTCCGTAGGTTTCGATGTATTATTGAATACACCTCGCTGATACATAACGAATCCCATCCCGACTACGGCGATAAGGATAATGAACGCTACGACCATGCCCACTGCGCTGCTATCGTTTGTCCCCGGATTTGTAACTATTGTATCTGCCATATAAAGTAATATAAGCGATTAAGCTCTGAGCGTACTACCCGGAGGATGAAGAAATTGTGAATCAGGATATGACGAGGCGATATCCGGCTCCGCGTATCGTCTCGAAGCGGAGAGAATGCTCTGCGGGCTCAAGTTTCTTTCGAAGATTCTTCATGTGCACATCGAGCACGTTGCTCCATGAGAGTGTGCTGAAATCCCACACTTGATTGTACAAGTCCTCGCGTGAGAGGACTTCGTTGGGACGTCGCAGAAAGCACTCCAAAAGTGCGTATTCTTTGAGCGTGAGTGATATTTCCGTGTCTCCGATGTGTGCTCTGCGTGCCGCAGTGTCTACGACGAGCTTCCCCAGTGTATGCATGACAGGCTGCGTCGCGGTCGGTCGTCGCAATACAGAATGCATACGGGCGATGAGCTCCTCGGATGAGAAAGGTTTTACCACGTAGTCATCGGCACCGGAATTCAGCACCTCTATCTTATTTTTTGTATCGCTATGGCCGGTGACCATAATGATAGGTGTTGTGATACCTTCGGCTCGTAAACCCTTCGTGAGTTCCATACCGTTCATTTCAGGGAGAGTGAAGTCAAGGAGAATGAGGTCGTATTCGTTGCGATACAAAAGTATGCGGGTCCGGGCCTTTTCTGCAGTATTCAGCCAATCGACCCCGAAGCCCTTGAGTTCCAGGATTTTCTTGAGGTTCTTGGCGAGCTGCTCCTCATCCTCGACTATGAGTATATGCACCTCTCTACTATATACCCACTTTATGAAAGGTTCATGAGGAGTGTCTCATTTTGACCGAGAGGTGACCGAGAAGCGTCGGAAGAAACAAACCACGTACGCCTATCCGTGTCGTTATAGATTCATCAAGAAGCTTATAAAATTCGGCAACTCCAAGCTTCTTTCCTTCCGTTATTTGATCCCATCCGCGCTTGAAGGTCTTTTCGATAAGCTCGTGCGATTGGACGCGGTCGGGGATTTGGCTAAAGCAGTAAGAAAAGAGCGCATCCACATGCATATCAAAGAGTGCAAGAAAGTCCTGTTCCTTTTGTGAGCCGTCCATAGAGCTCGTATCATACGCGACCTCTTTTTGAGAAAAGTATGAGAAGCTGTATGACAATCCGCATTCCGCGCTTAGGTATATGGACAATTGGGGAGGAAACACGAAAAATGGCCAATCTGAAGGATTCGTGAAGGCCGTCATGAATGTTTTGTCATGAACTATGAAAGTCTTTTACCTTACCCCAACATCGGCTATACTAAGTCGCAGCCGTTGTTAAAAATCAACGGTCAAAATATTCCGCGGTGGCGCAACGGTAGCGCAGCTCCCTGTCAAAAGGCAGCTTCTCGAAGGAATTCGAGATTGAAAAACGAGGTGAATTCGGGGAAACCCCACTGGGGCAATCCCGAGCCAAGTCCCGCCTAAGGCGGGAAAGGTGTAGAGACTATCCTGCAAAGGAGTAGTACCGGCAAACGCCGGCACGAAGCGCCTCGCATCCGACAGTTGAAGGACTGGGATGATGATATAGTCCACGCCCTTAGTAATAGGGGGATTACGTGTAAGGAGTTGGTTGTAGGTTCGAATCCTACCCGCGGAGCCGAGAGAAAAGACACCCGATAGGGTGTTTTTTCGTATACGGCTCCGACGGAGGGCTGTGCCTGCGCACAGCCCGGGTAGGATTCGAACGCCGGAGAGATGCGACGCAAACTTGCGTCGCCGTGAGGCGGTGCCCAGACAAAACCGCGCGACGGCGCGGATTTAGTCGAGGGAGAAATTCCTACGCGCGAAGCCGGTTTTTTCGAACAAAGTGAGAGCAAAAATCGCGTCGCAAAATCAGCAGATTTTCGACGTGGTAAAACGCAGGTACTGATTCGAACGGAAGACGCACACCATCAGTGCGGTACAGCTGAACTTCATGCAAATTTCATGAGAGGCGTGTCACGATGTGTAGCACGGTACTACGGATAGACTGATTGCGCGTCCAGTGGAATCTTCCTATCCCTATCTATCTGTGCGGCGTATCAGCTGCCACGTCGCCAGTCCCACTCGTCGCCGGGACTCAATACTGTTTTGTCCAATTATCAATTATCCACGTGAGGTGAAAAATATATATGAAAAATTCCAATACACATTCAATACGAACAATGTTGACAGCTTCGACCATGCTGGTGCTCATGACACCGTTTGCCGCATTTGCGGCCAGCCCAGCGGCGGTTAATCTTGGCGCGGCGGGTGACTTCGTTATCCTCACGAAGACAGGTATCTCCACTACGGGAGCCACCTCTATCGTTGGAGATCTTGGGGTCAGTCCGGTAGCCGCGACGTATATGACAGGATTTGCATTAACCCTTCCTGCAGCGGGCGCATTTTCCACCTCTGCTCTTGTAACCGGAAAAGTATACGCTTCCGACTATGCTGCCCCAACTCCTGCGAATCTGACTACGGCGGTTCTCGACATGCAAACCGCTTACACCGACTCCATGGGGCGTGCCGCTGACGTTACCGAACTCGGCGCGGGAAATATTGGCGGGCTCTCACTCGCCCCCGGCGTCTACAAATGGGGGACCGGCGTCTCAATACCGACTGATGTCACGCTCTCAGGCGGCGCGAACGACGTCTGGATCTTCCAGATAGCACAAGGTCTCAATGTCGGTTCCGGAGCGAAGATAGTGCTCGCGGGCGGAGCGCAGGCGAAGAATATTTTCTGGGTTGTCGCAGGGCAGACGACCATCGGTACGACAGCTGTCTTCAATGGAAATATATTGGATCAAACAGCAATTGTGCTGAATACCGGTGCCTCGCTCAACGGCCGCGCACTGGCACAGACCGCAGTTACTCTGGATGGAAATGCAGTTACCATTCCTTCGTCTGCAGGTGCGTCTGTCACGGTCACACCAACACCAACTCCTACCCCAACACAAACATCGCAGACATCAACTCAAACAGCCGCAACTCCTTCAGGCTCCCAATCTTCGCAAAGTACTACGGGAACAGCGGGGCAAGCGACGCAAACTCAGACTCCGGCACCGTCAGCTACGCAAATTGCTTTGCAGGCTCAGCTCAACGGATTGATGGGCACCCTACAGTCGCTCCAGGGGAATACGGGGCAGCAAAGCTCTGCAGCTACGTCTGTTCAGATCAAAACGGTCTCTGCCAACCTTACGAAAGGCAATAGCGGAAGCAAAGTAACGATCCTTCAACGATTCCTGATCTCGCAAAATAAAGGCTTGGCTGCTCAGGCTCTCGCGAACGTTGGAGCGACCGCATACTTTGGCACTTTGACCCGCGCGGCACTCGCTGAATTCCAGGCGAGCGTCGGCGTGAGCCCCGCTCTCGGAAATTTCGGAGCGATAACGCGGGCGTACTTAAGTGCACATTACTAACGCTACACTTTACCGCTTTCAAGTCAGGTTTGGTACATACAAGCCCGCTCCATACAGGCTTATCCAAGTTCTAATGGCCTCAGCTGTGCGGAGCTCGATAACTGAAGCCGGCCTTGTGCCGGTTTTCAGTTTTCGCAACGGCTCCGGAGACAGGATTCGAACCGAAGGCGCACGTAAACAACGAGCGAAGCGACTATGGTTTACGTAGCGTCTCGACCGAAGGGAGAGGCGAATCCTACGCCTTTTGCACACGATGAGGATGCGAAAACGCTGTAAGATTGTGCAGGTGTATTCGTCTTTATTCAAAAGCATTAATTGTATTTTATATATGAATCAAAATACCTCGATTATTGTAGTAGTTCTGGCTGTGTTGGTTATAGGAGGCGGGGCTTATTGGATACTTGCTAATCAGACAACCGACACGGATACTCTCGTAAATCAATCTCCTGTTGTTACCTCCGGAGAGAATCCACAGCCGGGGGGAATACATGACATGCCAGTTGAACCTGCCGCAGCTGTCGCACGCAAAGACCTTGCCGCTAAACTTTCTGTCGACGAGAAAAGCATCGTTATTCTGCAAATCACAGACACCACATGGAACGACGGTTGTCTCGGCCTCGGCGGACCGGCGGAGAGCTGTCTTCAGGCATTGGTGCCAGGCTTCAGAGTTGAAATGCTCGCAAAAGGAAAAAGCTATTTCTATCGCACCGACAAAACAGGGGCCTCAATTCGCTCCGAGACAAACTAACTAACGTCCACTGACGCACTTCTCTGCAGAGGAATTTCGTTATGAATAGGATGCGGTTATAATCCACCCATGAACATGTTTAAGCCGACTAAGGCGAAGACGGTGGCAGGATACATCGCGGCCGTACCTTCCGAGCGAAAAGCTACGATACTGAAATTGCACAATTTCATAAAGAAGACAGTGCCAAAATTGAAATCTCATTTTGCCTACAACATGCTCGGATACGGTTCGTTTCCGTATAAAAATTATAAAAAGGAGAATATTACCTGGCCGACGATTGCGCTCGCCAATCAAAAAAATTACATAAGCCTCTATGTCTGTTCTGTCGACGCAGGGCAGTATGTCGCAGAGAAATATAAGAAAGACCTCGGAAAAGTCAGCGTCGGTAAGAGTTGTATCCGCTTCAAGAAGCTTGATGATGTGAATCTGCCCGCGCTCAAGAAGGTGCTTCTTGCTGCCGCTAAAAATCCGGGATTGATAGGAGCCTAGAACGGTATGGATACAAAACAGCTTGCCACAGGTACGGTACACAAGCTGCCTGAGGATTTACGGAAGGCTCTGATTCAGACGCCTGCGGCGCGAGCGACATGGGAAGATGTCACGCCGCTTGCCCGCAACGAGTGGATTTGCTGGGTTATCTCCGGCAAAAAAGTGGAGACCCGGGGTATCCGTATCGAAAAGGCGCTCTCAAAGCTTACGAGCGGAATGCGCAGACCCTGTTGTTGGGCCGGCTGCACTCATCGGTGATACTGAGGCCCCTGATGTTTTCCAATCTCAGTTTTCGATTCTAAAAATAATCTATGCAGCAGAAGGTATATGCTTACGGACGGTCATGGATTGCCTGGTTCCTTGAGCCGCTCCAACTCCTTGTCATTGCGCAAGTCACCTTCCTCTCAGTAGGCATACCGTACCTCAACTTCAACGTCGGATGGTTTGATGTCGTAGTTGCTGTCGGGGTCGCCGTTACAACGGAATTTCTAGCAACGTATATTCGAGCACGTTATACGGGTTCAACATTCCATCCATTTTTCCCGTCGAGTGCGCTTACTGCGGCGCTTGGCATCGGTATATTTTTTCGGGCATCCCATCCTGCCTATTTTGCTCTCGCGGCACTCATAGCAATTCTCTCTAAGTACGTCATACAAAGAGGAGGCAGACATATATTTAATCCTTCTAACATTGCGATAGTTTCGCTCGTATTTCTCGCTCCATTCGCGACGACGATTGAATTTACTCAGTGGGGGAATAGTCCCTATGTGTACGCGGCAGTACTTGCGATTTCGCTCGGCATTGCCTACCGTGCGGGTGTAATCGTAACCACGCTATCGTTCGTAATGAGCTATACGGCTCTCCTCCTCATATGGCTTCCGTTATCTCCGAGTCTTTTCTCTCTCCACCACTATGGGCTCATCGGACCGTCTTTCGTTTTGTTTGCGTCATTCATGATATCTGACCCGCGAACGTCGCCTGGCGGCTTCTATCCGAGAATAGTTCATGGTATTTCAATTGCATTACTCTATTTCTCTCTGGAGGCTTCCGGCGTGCGCTATGCGCTCTTCGTGGCTTCATTCGGAGTCGCTTTTTTCAACGCTGTACTTCCTTTTCTCATGCCAACTCGTATCGCCTCGCTTACGGAGCGTCTTCCAAACATCGCGACGGGAGTTCTCGCGTTCATACTTTGTGTCTCGGCGTACGTTACCTTGGCCTCCCAGCATAGCGTCAGACCAACCTTCATTCGACCTTCTATCGACTTCTTACTTTTTGGCGTTGAAGGTTCCGGCATTATGAGTTGTGAGGGGAACTCACTTTTTCGCGCATCCACACGGTCGGGTCTAGAAAACAGCCCGTCTGCGATGGGTGCCGCGTGGGGAGACTACAATCTCGACGGGTTCGATGACATCTTTGTCTCGGGGTACTGGGATGCGAGTCGATTGTATAGAAACAATGGCGACGGGACATTTACTGATGTGAGCAGACAAGTAGGATTACCGGAGAAAAACTCGACGTCTGCGTATTTTTCCGATTATGACAACGATGGAATGCAAGACCTTTTTGTGTTTGACGCCCGCCCAGCTTTCTCAAGTAAGAATCCCGAGCCGCTTTCTTTTGAGAGGAAGGTGAGGGTGTACAAGAATTTTGGCGGTCTTTTTAGAGAGGTCACCCAGGATGTCGGTCTCTCGGCGTATGAATCAGCTTTTGGAGCTGCAGCAGCATCCTTCGCCGATTATGATGGAAATGGCACGCTCGACGTCGTTATCGTCGATAGTGGCTTGCGCCGAGATTTGTATGTAGGAAAAAACAATGCCCTCAAAAAGACTTTGTCAGATCCTTATATCAAGAAATCTACCTCCGTCGTGTGCGGCATAGATGCAGGTAAGCTGATACAACATCATCCGGATCTAGGTACGAGTGTCGAAGATATCATCGGCACAGAACTGTTTCTCGACCAGCAGGGGTGTCTCATCGTCACGAGGGCTATTGATTTGGGGTCGGATGTGACAACAGGGGAGTGGATGTCGAACGCTCCTGTGATCGATGCACTGCTTCACATCCCGGGTAGGGCGCGGTTGTTCATAAATACCGGACAACGATTTACCGAAGACACGGGCTTCGCCAGCACGGTTACCGGAATCATCCGAGCTGAAGAATCGACTTCGCGCGATGCGCAAGAAGAAGGCACTCATCCATATACGAGAGTGTCCGGGGCGTTTTTTCAGCCGATTTCATTTGATTACGATAACGATGGACGTACCGACGTTTTCCTTACCAGCGACTTTGGTGCCAATCTTCTCCTTAAGAACGAAAGGGGTTTGAAATTCAGGGATGCGACAAAAGAGGCGGGATTGGACTACTACGGTAGTGGCATGGGAGTCGCAATTGGCGATTACGACAGCGATGGTTTCGCCGACCTCTTCGTCACAAATTCTCTTACCGATTTTGTGTTCCGCAATAAGGGGAATGGCACGTTCTCTTTTGTGACCGATGAGTTACGCCTCGGAGCAACGGGCGTAGGCTGGGGAATCGCGTTACTTGATTACGACTTGGACGGTCTTGAGGATGTGTATGCTGCGAACGGCGACAACATACGCTCATCACTCGAGCCTGACCCCCAGCTCCAGCGTCCACTCCTGCGTAGGGATAGTCTGTATCGAAACCTTGGCGACGGAACATTTGTTGACCGGTCCGGCATCGATATGTGCTCGGATACAGCAACAGGTTTTCCGCTGGCAACTTCCGACTTTGATAACGACGGAGACCCGGACGTTTTTATAGGAAATGCACCGGTATACGGCGGTGCTCCGGAATTAAATTCGTTCATGGAAAATAGACTTCCTCACGTCGACACACACTTTATTTCGATTAGACTCAGGGGTGTCACGAACAACTCTGCGGGAATTGGCTCAAAAGTGTCGGTCACTTCCGGAGATACGACGCGCACGAAATTTCTAGTTCTGGGAGGAAGTTTTCGCTCGCAGAATAGTTCAACGCTCCTTTTCGGTCTCGGGGCAAACGAAGCTCCCGTCGATGTCCGGATTGAGTGGCCTTCCGGAAAGATTACGGAGCGTAAGAACGTGGGTGTGGATCGCATGGTCACCATATCGGAATAAAGTCTCCGGGGTAAGACGTTCGTCCTTCGCTCGTGAGTATTGCAGTAGCCTAGCCAGCAGACCGTAATTAGGTAATAATTCATACTTCATGCAATCATTGTCCCAGCCAATTCAACAGCTTCTCTTCCGCATGCGGTCGTACGAGACGCAGGAGATCTCTGCGGAAGATAAGGAGATTGTCATAGAGGAGCATCGCACCGCGAGCCCCGCTGCTGCGCTCTACGAGAATTTACGGTATGTCGTTGATTACCAAGAAGAGCACGCGGTACGCAGAAGTGCGATTGAACGTATTCTCAAACGCTCGATACTCATCGAACGGAAGACCTTCGATGCGCGCTCGCTGCTTGCCGAGCTGGTAGAGGGGGGATACATCCCTCGGGAGGGTGCAACGAGGGGAGTCGCGCGTCAGATTACGCTCAGTATCAATAAGATGCTTCGCATTGAGCCCTTGCTCGATGGGCCCGCCTCCCTCAAACGAACGATTCTGAGTTTCGTGGCGAGCGAGATTGATTCCGTACTCGCGGGGCGTCAGCACCAGCTCGACGAGGCCGTCGTCCAAGCCTTCTACAAAACAGTCCAGCCGCGAATACAGGGGGCTGAATTTGAGCGTGACCACCTCGATGTCCAGATACGGTGCGCCTGCCGTCGCGCCTTGCTTGCCTCTGACGACGCATCGCTTTCATACGCGTTATGGCTTTTGTATGTCCCACAGTGGAAAGACGGGGCAGAAGGGGAGCTTGAAGCAATTGCGCCGAGAATTCCCGCAATTATTTCTACCATTCAGCTAAATGTAAAAAGTACGGTTCAATGGCAGATTTCACATAAAATCAAGAAAGAGTGCATCTATTTCCGCATCATCCGTGAATTAGTGCAGCGCGACGGAAGTCTCGCAATGGATGTGCTTGGAGACGAGAAAAAGATGCAGGATGCGACGGAGGCTTTTCTCGCGGACAAGTATGTACACGAGAATGACAAGGCGCGGTCGAGCGGTACCCGTGCGGTCTCGTATCTCTTGATTACGAAAATAGTTCTTGCGTTGGCCATAGAGCTGCCGTATGAGGTGTATATCCTCGGCGGAATCAGCCCCGTCCCGCTTCTCGTCAACATCCTTTTCCATCCGCTGTTGCTCTTCGGACTTACGCTTGAGGTCGTGTCACTCGGTGCGGCGAATACCGAGGCTATCGTGCGGGGGATGCGGGTGGTGCTCTACAGCGCGGATACACAGCCGGTCGACGTTTTTCGTCGTGTCAGATTCGCCAAGACGTTTGCACTCCTCTACGCGCTCGTAGCGCTCGGTGTCTTCGGTGCCATCCTCGCCATACTCCAGTCCCTGTCGTTCAACATCGTCAGCATGGCGCTCTTCTACTTCTTCTTCGTCCTTGTGAGCTACTTCACGTTCCGTATCCGTTACAACGCAAACCGCTGGAAGGTCGTGAGTGACGGAACCTTCCCGGCCATGATTAATCTCCTCGCGGTCCCCGTTGTCCGTGCCGGACACTGGCTGAGTAGAAAATTCTCAACGGTCAATATATTTGTATTCATCTTAGATTTCATTATCGAAACACCGTTCAGGCACATGCTGAGTTTCTGGAATCAATTTGTCCGGTACCTGAGAGACAACGTCGCAGCGGTTCATTAGTAGGGAAGCCTGAGTCGCTCTTGAAGTGCCGAATATGCAGACTTTGCCTTTAGCTCTGTATCAAACAGGAGGCTCGTACCATAGACCAATGGGTATCTATCGGAGCGTGTCGTAGAGCCATATGCATCCGTGATACCCCACGTGGAATACGAAGTACAGTTGGGTGCGCGAAGACACACATCCAGAGCCGTCACGTATTGATTTATTTGTTCTTTTGCGTCGTCTCCTGTCACATCTATTTCAGATATGCGAACTTTGAGTCCGAGCAGTGCCAGTGTGCGCATGTGCGCCTTGAGCACCGATGCCTCCGTGTAGTCGCCGTCACCGTATACGTGAGATTCAAATCCGATTCCGTCTATAGGCACTCCGCGTCCTTTGAGCCGTTTGATCAATGCAAGAAGCGCATCCCACCTTTCGCCGTCGCGCTCAAGTCCGTAGTCATTGAGGTACAGATCGGCAGACGGGTCAGCAAGGCGGGCAGCGTGAAAAGCTTTATCAATGTATTGTTCGCCCATCGCTTCGTACCATATATTTTCTTCTAGTCCGTTCCCTCCCTTTCGATACGGCGCCTTTTTGTTCGATAGTGGCTCATTGACCACATCCCACTGCGCGACCTTTCCTTTGAAATGCGAAGCGACGGTATCTATGTGCTCGAGCATAATTTGTTGCCGCGCTGCTAGGGGAGCTTTCACCATCCACTCCGGGCTGCTCTTTGAATACACCAACGTGTGTCCGTGTATGAGGATGTCGTTCTTCTCTGCGATATTCACCAGCGCATCCATTTCGCTGAATACGTACACATCTGGCAGCGGATGAATAAACTGCGGCTTCATGCCGTTTTCGGGTGTGAATATACCGAACTCGCCCAGGGCGAGCTCTCTGTATTTCTTGTCAGTGACGAGCATTTCATAGGCGATAGCTGTGCCGATAGAAATTTTTCGTGGATGTGTCGCCGCAAGATTGCGTAGCGCATTCGCATCATCGTTATTTTCATCGAACGAGGGCGGGGGAGTAATCTCTGCGCGTCCGTCTATTGAGAGACTGCTCAAGGTCCATTCATCGCCGTCTGCGGCGTCTACCCCGAACCACACTTCTTTCGTATCAAAAATATCGTGGTCGGGGATGGTGCCGAGCTCTTGACTGTCTGCGCTCACGACGAGCGAATCACCTCTGTGCGCGATAGAAATGATTGCGGTGCTTTTTAACGTGTACGGATACATTCTCATATCAATAGCATTGGACGAAGTGCCGTCCCATATGCGCACGAGGATGGTACTCGTACCTACGTCCACACCGATGCTTCCGGTCTCAAACCGCCACTGGTCGTAAACGATGGGAGGCCTCCCGTAGAGCCGAAGAACCCCTCGTACATCGATATCTTTCATCTCTGCGGTAACCGAGAAATCTCCGGAGAGAGAAAGATGAGAGCCTGCGAGGTTTACGGGAGGATTCGGCTGCCCTAGAGAGCCGTCTTGATGGGTGATAATCCGTCCGAGCGGTTGTATGTGGAGACCGTCCTTTGTCGTCGTGGCGCCGGCGAAGTATTGCCAATGCTGACTCTCAAGAAGATTGCTAGGCGGAGATTTTTGTATGATTGCGGAGATAAGCACTATGGCTACGATAGGGATTCCGATGAGAAATGCCATCCTCGAAGGCATCGCAAACCATGGTATGGAGGGATTGTTGCGCATGTATATTTTTTTATTCAGATTTTTTGAGAATCACACTCCGCAACGACCCCGATGATTCGGGGTCGTTTACAGATATCATCTCGTGTTTCTCTACTTTGTCTTGAACGAGACTTTCTCTCCCCGTACGGTGCCTTGCGAGTTTTGCGCAACGAGTCGTACGTAGTAGGTCATGTCCGAGGTCAGTTCGGCGACATTGGCCTCGACTGAGGTCGCACTTGTACCTGCACCTGCAGACCTCTGCGGTGTTGTCTTCAAGAGTACTGCACCCAAGAGAGAATCGGAGCTGTACTCAAACCAGTATTTTGTCTCCGCGCCGTTCGGATCGACGGTGCCGCGGAAGGTCGCTGTTGTGCGTTCGACATCTTTGGCGTTCTGAGTGTTGACCGACGGAGCAGAGACTGAGGGACCCTTCGTTGTGAAGGTCTGTGTCGCGCCGTTGACCGTGCCGTATTGGTTCTGTGCGTTCACACGGAAGTAATACTTGGTCGCCGGGCTGAGACTGGAGACTGAAGCGGAAACTCCTGCCGAGCTGCTGCCGTTGCCGGCGGACTCAAAGGAAGTGAGGTTTCCGAAGCTCGTGCTATCTCCGTACTCAAACCAGTAGGTAGTCTGTGTACCGCGGGGATTGACGGTCGCTTTCAAGGATGCGGTCGTGCGCTCAACAGATGCCGCGGCATTGGTGGCGGCCGTCGGAGCGTTGCCAGTCGGAGGCGGATTACTATTCGTGCTGAAGCTCTTTGTGGTGCCATTGACCGTACCGTACGTATTTTGCGCGCTCAAGCGGAAGTAATACAGAGTGGTCGCCTTGAGGCCGGTGATGTACCCGGGAGAAGCAATCGCGATAGAGCCTGAGCCGATTGCTTGCGCCGCGGTACGTGCTCCGAGAGCTGTGGTCTCACCGTATTCATACCAGTAGGTGGTCGCAGCACCGTTCGGTGTTACTTTTCCCGTCACGACTGCCGTCGAATTTGAAGGTGATACGTTTGTGTCGGTAACGACCGCCGGTGCATTCGGGGTCGTGGAGACAGGAGGAGTCGTCGTAGGAGTCTGTGTCACTGGTGGTGTTGTGGTCGCCTGCCCGTCTCCGGGTGCCGGATTCAGGGTGAGAAGGAAGTAGCCGCCTCCGAGGATGACGAGTACGACGATTATTCCGATAACAATATTTTGATTCATACTATAATTTTTTTAATTTCTAAATTTGCTAAAGCATCTCGACCTTAATGAAGACGTCTGTGCGTGTCGCACGTTACATCACCCATCATGAAGACTTAATGAATCCTGTGGAGAAAGCACCCGAAGGTGCTTTCTCACAAGGTTCCACGAAAACAATCCGGATAGTGCACTCCTTGCTTTTCTACCGCACGCTCTTCTCCGGTCTAGAGAAGAAGAGCACACCGCCGAGAGTGAACAATCCCGATGCCAGGAGCAGGAAGCCTGTCCAGAGAGATTTGCTGCCACTCGTGTTTGGTGTACCGGGGACTAAGTCTCCATCGAAACCACCGACCCCGTTTTGGTCTGCTTGAGCGATGGGACCTGTGGATGCGCCGAGTACTTGGCCGGGCGGTGTCGAGTTGGTGTTGAATCCTCCACCCCCACCACCCCCACCTCCACCCCCACCACCTCCACCGCCGGATACGGTGCCGGAGATGCTGCTTCCTGTGCCGCCGGTTATTGTCCCCGAGACGGTCGAGCCACCTCCGCCAACGGTCCCCGTGACACCACCGGTAACGGGGCTACTGGCATTTGAGTTGAGGGTGCCCGTGACTTCTGCCGCGCTTGCAGAATTTCCGAACGCTGCCAGCACCACGATGAACGTGGCGCCGGCGATTACATTTTTAATGTTGTGAGTCATATATCAGTTTTTACTTTTCAAGGTTATTCGCTTTTGACTCCGTAGTTCGTAGTGTACGAACCATTGGAAGTACCTACAGGAATCTTGACCTCGACCTTGACCTGCACTTGGATGCCCGGCATCGAAGGATTGAGGTCAGTAACCATGTTCAGGTTTGGAATCGTGTAGGTATTCGCTGCGAGTACGGTGACGGTTGAGGTGCTCGCGGCCTGTAGGGATGAGATACGCATGTTGTTGGCAACAGGTATCGTGCTTGAACCAGCTGTCCAGTCAGAGAATTTCATCGCGATGCCCGGTTCATTGGTCGGGACCGTGATGTGGAAGAGATATTCCCACCCGTTCGCGTACGTGTTGTCCGCTGTTGCGGAAGTATCTACCGCGTCAATCGAGGTAACTGCAAGCACACCTTGGTCGCCCTCGACGTCGCCGCCGATGGAGCCGTTTGGACACGTCACGTTCCACACGATGACGTGCTTATTGTTCTGGATGTTGGTGAATGCAGGTGCAGTCGTTGTTGCGGTCGAGCTTGCTGCTCCGGCAAACGAGTCGCCGGTCTTGTAGCCACTGAGCGCGTACGGCTTGCCCTCCGCACAGGAGGCGCCGACATTGGTGCCCAAGGTCTCATTGGTCATGTAGTCCGCACCGGCGGTCATGTCCGACGTAATCGCCTCATACGCATTCGGGCTGTTGTAGCCGGTCGAGCTGAGGGTGTACGTGCCTGTGCCTGCTCCGATGTTGGCCGCATTCCATGTCGAGCTCATTGAGAAGCTCGGAGTGCTTGATGCGGTCGAGCTCGCCATCATGCCGTTGATGAATTTGTGGATTGTCACGGTTACCATGCCCGGCTCCTGTGGTTCTTCTGCACAATTTTCGTTCCAAACGATGACGTACTTATTGCTCTGAAGATTCGTGAAGCTTGGTGCTGTCGTCGTAGCCGTCGAGCTTGCAGCCGAAGCGAGTGAATCACCCCATGAGTAGCCCTGGAGCGCATATGGCTTGCCTGCTTCACAATTTGCGCCGACCGTGTTGCCGCTTGTTACTTCGTGGGTGCCGTAATTTGCACCTGGCTCAAATTCGAGGGTCTTCGCTTCGTAGCTGTTTGGAGTGTTGTTGCCTACAGCACTGATGTCGTACGGGCTGCTGCCCGATATTGGGCCGCCATTGTTGACGGTTGCGTTGTAATGAGCAATGAACGGGAATGTGGAAGTGCCTGCGTTGTTTGCAGTTGCGTGCTGACCGTCAACGTATTTGACGATAGTGACAGAAACTGAGTCCGGTGCAGGAGGAGCTATTGCACAATCATCGTTCCAGACGATGACGTACTTATTCGTCGTGATATTGGTTAGTGCAGGACTATTTGGTGAAGGTGTTTGAGCTGCGGCAAGCGCTTCAGAATCACCCGAGGAATATCCGACGAGTGCATATGGCTTTCCTGCGGCGCAGGTCGCGCCGACAGAATTGCCGCTCGTGTCCTCATTCGTAGAATAGCTGGCACCATTGCTCATGCTTGTTGTCTGCGCTTCGTAGGTGCTTGGAGCAAGAGAGTATGTTCCTGAACCTGCTCCGATGTTTTGTGCATTCCACGATGACTGCATCGGGAAAGATTGGTTATTGGCGTTCGCATTCGTAGCGTGCACACCCTCTACATACTTGATGATCGTTACCGTTACGTTAGCCGGCGGTGCTCCGTCACACTCGCCATCAAGATCATCAGAAGTCAGCCATGTCGAGTAGTTTACGTTGGTCGTAACCGGCGAACCTGAACCGGGGCCGACAGGTCCCGGGCCGTTTGCTGCGCCCCACCAGTTACAGGTACCATCGAGATTCGTAATCGCGGCGTCCGTATTACCGATGCCGTATTGGCTGTCGCTCGAAAGGTCATTGTTATTGATCGTGATAGCACTGTTCGCACCAAGGTTGTAACCTGCGTCTTCAACGCGTACGCCGCGTGCGCCACCTGTGATCACGTTTTTCGTAATGGAGATATTTTCATCTGCACCACTCAATGAGATGCCGGTCGCGTCAGATGCTGGTGTGATCGTATTGTCTTCTATGTTGGCACCATCTACGCCGACTGCATAAATGTTTGAGTTGGTGTTGTCGTGGAAGTTGTTGTTAGAAACAACGACGTTCGTGTGGGCTCCTGCCGCAACTGCCTGAAGCAGAATGGGATTACCCGCTGTATCGTTCTTGAATTCATTGTTGTCGATCGTAAGGCCGTCGGTGCTGTCTGCACTGATGCTCGCTGAACCTGGTCCCGGTTTGTTGTTACCGTCGAATAGGTTGTCCTGGATCATGCAGTTATCGCCGCATTGCGCCCAGACACCAAAACCGTTGCCTTTGATGATGTTGTTTAGGATGTTGAGGTTTTCGGTTCCTGTCTGACTCCAGATGCCAGAGAAGTAACCGCCATTAGATCCGTTCTGTACCGTAAAGCCATCGACGGTCACGTCGTTGGCGGTGATGGCAAAGGGCGTACCTGTATCGGTACCGTCAACGATTGCTTCTCCGGAGCGCGAGCCATTACCTGGAGTGCCCATGTTGGGGCCTTCGAGGGTAAGTGATTTGTTCAGCGCAACATGTTCTGGGTATGTTCCGGCGCACACTTGGATGGTCTCGCCTGGATTTGCGTCATTTACCGCCGCTTGAATGGTGGAATACATTGCGCCTGGGCATGCAAGATTGTCATCGACAATAAGCGTTGTGCCATGCGATGCATTCCAGGAGTATGTCCGATTGTCTGTGCCTGCTGCAACGAGTGTGTTGCCTACGACAGGCATACCGCTACCGTTGGCCGTATATGTAGCCGGAGCGCCTCCCGAATCAAAGGGGATAGTCCCCGTTGAATCGAAGTGGACTCCCAAATTCCAACCAGCCAAGACCGGTACTACCGCGTTGAACGTTTGGACGCCCGTGCCAGACGGGGTAATGGTAGGGCTGACATACTGCACTACATTTGCTGCGTCGACTACGACGAATTGGAATGGATTTGTGTTGGCAGCATAATACGTAAACGTATTCAGCGTGCCGTTCGTGCCTACAGGATTATTGGTATCGATGATGGTGAAGTTGCTAAATGTGTCTGTGGTCGCGCGATTGGTCGCAGGGTTACCTGCTGTGACGCCTGCTGCGTACGCGCTTTGAACGCCGATAGCTATTAAAAGAAGCACTGCACTGACTGCAAGCGCCGCTACGGTAACGCCTCGTCTTGGTAACGTTAGTCTATACATACTAAGTAGTCTGTTTAACTTTTGGTCGGATAATAAGGTGGCGAATAATGTGGTCACGCACAAATCCGGCACAAGCCCATACAGGGACGTGCGTCGGAAATCTGGACTCGTCTTTAGTTTGGGCAGGGTACGTTAAGACGTAATGCCAAAAAGATCAGAACGAAAGTACAAAAAGTGCGAACTCGGTCGAGTATGCCGCGGGAGCTATGAAGGTGCGGTGAACTGACGGAGTTTCCACACACATTTGTTTCTTAGAAAATTTCTTCGCGTTTTTTATCTCACACGCTCCGTCAAGTTTCTTCACGGAGACGTTCATAAACTCTTCATTTCGCTTTCATGTAGAATAGGTATAGTATTGAGTTGTGGATATACAAGAGAGGGTCTTAGACCCACTCGGTGACCCAAAGGATGGACATTTGCTCACTCGAGCAATCATAGATACCATTCACGAGCCACTGATTGTTCTGGACGAAGATTTGCGCGTCATTGTCGCAAGCAACTCTTTCTATAAAAAATTTGACCTCACACAGGAGGATACGCGGGAGAAGATGTTTTACGATATCGCTGGTGGGCAGTGGAACATTCCCGCTCTGCGCACACTGCTCGAACAGGTCATACCTGGCCATACGAAAGTTGCGGGATACGAGGTCGAGCACACCTTTCCTTTCTTCGGACAGCGTAGCCTGATAGTGAACGCCCGTGAGATTGTGTACGAAAACGGCAGAAAAAAAATGCTCCTGTCTATTTTTGACGTTACCGAGCAGCGAACGCTTCAGTCGGAAAGAGAGAAGCTTCTCCTTCAAAAAGATTTGCTGCTCAAAGAAATGCGTCACCGCATCGCAAACAGCCTGCAGCTTATCGCGAGCATCCTCCTCCTTAAGGCGGAGACCGTTGAATCCACAGAAAGCCGTTCTCACCTGGAAGATGCGCATGAGCGCATTATGTCGATAGCGACCGTGCAGCAGCAGCTCGAGCCGGTCGGCATCGGAGAAGGTATCGAAGTCGCCGCGTATCTGGACGCCCTCTGCAGAAGTCTCTCGCGTTCGATGATTGGTGGTCGCAAACCCATACGGCTTGAAGTAACCGCAGGTCTCGGTCTTGTCTCATCTGACACCGCCGTCAGCTTCGGTCTCATCACCACAGAGCTCGTCATCAATGCCCTCAAACACGCATTTCCCGCGGGTCAGCCGGGGATCGTTACGGTCTGCTATGAATCGGCAGCATCCGGCTGGACGCTCAGCGTCTCAGACAACGGTATCGGTAAATCCAAAGAAGCGGGTGGAGAGCGCCCGGGTCTCGGTACGAGCATCATCGGGGCATTAGCGAATCAGCTGCACGCGATAATCCGCACTGAAACCTCCTCCGAGGGTACGAAGGTGGTCATCATGCACGCCAACATCTAGATGCGGGAGTAGGGGGTATAGAAACTTCCGTTTGGTACAATGGAAAGGTGAAAAGCATACTGTGGATTATAGGAATGCCCGTCGTTCTTATTGGTGCATTCTTGGCGTTCAATAGCTTTATTTAAGAGCTTAGAAACTCATCATGGCAAAATACGTAGAAGGGTTCGTATTCGTTGTTCCTAAGAAAAATCTTGCGGCGTACCGCAAGATGGCGCAATGGGGGAAAAAGACATGGACGAAGTATGGCGCGCTCGACTATCAAGAGTGTATGGGCGACGATATGCGCCCCAAAGGCATGGGTGGAATGAAGCATCTTTCGTTCTTAGATATGGCCAAGGCGAAGAAGGGCGATACCGTGTGGTTCTCTTACATCGTCTACAAATCCAAGAAGCATCGCGACCAGGTGAACGCAAAGGTGATGAAAGATCCTTCTATGAACGACCCGAAATGGGAGAAGCTGCCGATGCCGTTTGATATGAAGCGCTTTGCGTACGGAGGATTCAAAGTAGTCGTCGGCTCCTAGAAGAATTAAAGCCCCCTGAGCGGCACCCGCGTTTGTTCGTACTCCGAATAATCTACGGGCAGCGTAGGAGAGAGAAAGACAAAATAGAGTAAGCGGATGATGAGCCAGCCGAGAATGGAGTAGCCAATCATGGCAAGGATGACAGAAAGTTCTAAGACAGCGCCCCCACCGATAGCGAATGTGGAAAGAGCTCCGGCAAATGGTCCAAGCAGTCTGGTAGTAACGTCATACACCCACGCAACGAATTGAGAGTCAGGATTTGCGCCAAGGAGTTTCAGGAGAATGCGGAGTATGAACGCTCCTTCGATGAAGCCAATGACGGCGTTTACGACCCGCACCGGAAAACTGGCCGGATAATAACTTTCAAATATGCGTGCAGTCATATCTCTCCACTATAGGCTGCAGGGCATGGTGAACGCGTGAAGATAAGTCATATATAGAAAAACCGCCCCTCCACTTTACTCGGGGCGGTTTTCCGATTCTTAGGCCTGTCTATTGTCCGGTGCGGACGGCTGTTGGCCACGTGAGTTGGACGTTGCCCGATGCGTCGTCTGACTTTGCTGCGAAGTAGTAGGTGGTATTTGCAGAGAGCCCGGTAACGCTGAGGACGTGGTTGTATCCGAATCCAGACTCATTTACTGTCTGTCCGCCGATAGTGGCAGATACTCCCTGAGCGCCTTCAAGGACGGGGAGAGGAGATGAGCTGTAATAGATTGTTCCACGTGCAGGCTCGTTCGTTGTCCAGGTGAACGTCGCTGACGATGTGGTTGTCGCGGGGATGACACGGCTCATTATAGGAGCTGAGACATCTCCGGTCGAGACAACACCTCCAATCGAAGCGTTGATTGCTGCGAGTGTGCGTGGTCCTACGCGACCGTATCCGGTCGAGGCGGCACTACCTGTACAGATGATGCCTTGCTTACACTGGTAGCGCTGAACAGCGGCACGGGTAAGTGAGCCGTAATAGCCGCTTACGATTGCTTCAGGATACACGCTTGAGTCCGTAGCAAGGAATTGCTGCAAGGACGTGACGTTGCCTCCTCTCGCTCCGAAGTCGAGACTTGTGGTAATGGTGGAGAGAGCCGATGCGACACTCGTCGACGCCAGAGCGAAGAGGAGCACTGCTGCCGGCACTGCCAACATACGAGATAGTGTGTATTTGTTCATACCAATTTGTTATTAATTTCGTAAATGATAATGAGCAGAGCTGACTACGCTCTCTCTTCTCATGAAGACGGCGTCCTCATGAACTCCTTACTGTGTTTGTGCGCAAGATCCATCTGAGCTTCATGTTGGGTGAAGCTTTGTGCCTACTTGCGTACGATATCGGCGTCTATGATTGGTCTCGCACCGCTCTGTGTTATGTTTCCCGTTACCGTAATGATGTCTCCGATGTGAATATTCGTCACACGCATCTTCTCTCCCTGAGGGTCAAAGAATTTTGTAGAGAAATCTGTCCGTATTGACCATGTAAACTCGGATGAGCCCCACGTCATCCCGACTTCTACGGTATTGCCGGAAAGAGAAAGGACACGCGCGTCACGTAGAAGCACGAGGCCGTTATTGGCAATGTGTACCTCTTGAGTTGTATTCTCTGCTGTCGTCGATGGAGCAGTCGCGTTCCCGGATAGGTAGACCGTATTCGGTGAAGCGCTTACCGCGGCGTTATTTCCCAACGCCCGAGCAAGCGGTGTCCGTGTTTGATAAAGAAGCATTCCCAGTAAAGCAACCGATACGATAGAAATCGACGCGATAAGGTAGGTTCTTTGTGAGAAGAGAGGTAAGGGCATCATAGTGAGTGAGTATTGACGTACGTGCACACATTTCATTACCAAGAAATTTGCACGAGTATCGCTTTTCGTATCATGAGCGGCGGACTGCGCGGACAATCGCTATCAATGCGCAGGCTCCTAAGAGAGCGACCAGGAAACTGTATATATTGAATCCACCTACCCCGCTTTCCCCAAGAAGGCTCATAATCCATCCGCCTACAACTGCTCCGACAATACCGACGATGATATTCATGAGTATCCCTTGTTCTGCATCGGATTTCATAATCAATGATGCTACCCAACCGACGAGACCTCCAAATACTATCCAAATAATGATACCCATACTCTTATACGTTTAGTGACTAATGGCATGGAGTATTACAGAATGAGTATGAAGATTTGGGGAAGAGTAATCCCGGGTGGCATTGACAGGTGAGTTCGCACATGATAGTATTCCTTTATCAAACAGTGCTGATCCAGAGAAGGGGGATCGACCTACAACTCCAGCTAACTGACATTGATACCAACCGAGACCAAAATCTTTGTCGGTTTATCCATCGAAAATTCTACATTGCATATGCAAACAGGAACTATCGCTCGTCTCACCGACAAGGGTTTCGGGTTTATCTCTCGCGAGGGTCAGGAAAAGGATCTCTTTTTCCACTCTAACGAGCTCGTCGGGGTTTCCTTCGACGAACTTCGCGAAGGGGATAAGCTCTCCTTTGAAGTCGCTGACAGCCCGAAGGGGCCGAACGCGGTCAAGGTTAGCCGCGTCTCGTAAACCGTAAGGTTTCCAAAAAACGCTCCTTACGGGGCGTTTTTTGTTTTATGTGTCGTCAGCTTTCGTGAGGGTCGTCGAATCCGTTTCTGTATCCTCCGCGTCAAACCCGTTTGCTTCCGACCGCTCCTCGGCCTTCTTATTCAGAGACTCAGTAGTCTCGTGTTTCTCCGAAGCATCGCTGCCCGGGTTCGCTGAAGTGTCGCTGTGATTGCTCATAGGTAGTGAGTATTAATTTATGTAATAAGTAAGTATAGAGAGTACATGAAGCCCCGTGAATTTTTCCTGAAGTATATTGCTCACGAATGATTTGCATACCAAAATAGTATGCGACAATACAGTGTATGGATATACGAATTAAGACCACTGATTATGAATTGACCCCGGAGGTGCGAAGTTATCTCGACGACCGCATCGCATCGCTTGAAAAATTCCTTGGTGACAATGCGGGAGTCGCCCGTTGCGAGGTGGAGCTCGGCCTTGCCGCCGGGGGACAGCGACATGGTGCAAATATGTGGTTTGCCGAAGTCCGCATCCTCGTCCCCGGGAACGATGCGGTGTACGCCCGCAATAATTCCTCCTCGGTAAATGCCGCTATTGATGACGTGAAAGAGGAGGTGGAGCGTCAGCTGCGCAAGGAAAAAAAACTCCATATCCGAATGATGCGCAAGACAGGTTCTGCAATTAAAAATTGGATGCGCTGGGGAGGGGAATAAACTGAAGATCTATGGTGGAAAACAGTGAGAAAGGTTCCCCCGCTCGGATTCGTGAAAAATTATATCAGGGCACCTCTCTCTATTCTGCCGCGGGGGACGTAAAAGCGATTCGCGAGAAAGGCGTTATAGATAAGCCGATGAGCCTGACATTGGCTGGCCTGAAACGCGAGGCGTATCCTTTGGCCACAGTGATTCTGGGAAGGGTATACGAACATGCCAAGAGTCGTTTTTATGATACTCAAGGTTACCCTATCCCGGTTTTCCATTCGGATGAGACGCATCCTTCGCTAGACGCAAGGGGTGTGACTTTAGATTCGCTGGCGGCGCAAGATATATTCGCGGCATTAGACGGCATTCGGAATAGTTTCGCACGACACTTGAATAGATCAATCCAGGATTGGATGGAACCATTGCGTGAACGCGAGGTAGGAGCCGAACTCAGCGCTGAACAGAAACTGTTTGATCGCTATGAGACTGTCATTGGAAATTTCGATTTTCAGCGCGGAGATCTTCAGCGGTTTTCAGCATTCAGGTTCCTGGCTAGCGGCGGCGGCACGGCCTCATCCACGAGTTGGGACATAATCCGTGCAATACCCATTTGCTATCACGAGCAATATTCACAGTGCGTATCCAGAGATCAGTTCATGCAGTTAGTGCGTGGCGCTGAGCAGCTTGCGATGGAATTATCGGCAATGCATATTGATAGCTTCCATTCACTCGGTGAATTTGTAGCTCCTGTACGTGGTGCTGGCGAACAAATTAAACTGGAATTTCCTCCGGCGCTTTTTCGCATAGAAGAAGGAGGGGGAGGCTTGCGTCTCGTCTTCGACGAAGCAACCGTCGCTTTATGGGCTTCTAGGTCTGTGCAGACGCTTTTAACTGAACGCATTCGATGTCCTGCACGCGAAGTTGCTGTTACAGACCAGAGCGGGAAAACAATCAACTTCGTCGCGGCATCTTACAGATTCAATGCCGCGTTAGCTGAAAGAGTACTCTCACCAAATTTGGAGCAATACACTAAGGGGGTATTTGATTTGTCGAAAGAGTAATGTGATATCAAGGCGCGGGATGTCTATCCCGCAGGCATCGGTTTCGCCCCCGATCGTAGGAATTCTTCGTACCCCATTTCCTTTTTGCCTTCAGGCTTCACCGTGTGGATGTAGAGTTTTCCGTTGATGACATCCGCATCGAGGATGCCGACGCGGATTTTCTTACCGCTTCTTTCAAAGAATGTATACGTGCCCGGCCAGCCTTCGTACGCCCGTATCTTGAGGAGATTCTTGTACGCATCGGCATGCAAGTCGAGGAGTCCATCTTCTTTTGCTAGCTTCTCCGCGTAGGTGGCGACATCGTGATTTTGCTCGTGCGCGTCTATCTCACCCGCAACCCACTGAGGGAGTATTTGAGCGAGGAGCCTTCCGCCTTCGGGCACGAGTAGTTTTTCGAGTTCTGCGTTGCCAATCGGCCACGGCTCCACATCGATTTTCTTCTGCGCGACAATAGGGCCTTCGTCCATACCCTCGTTTACAAGCATGATAGTGACGCCCGTGGTTTTTTCATCATTCAATATCGCAGAACGCATAGGGGATGCGCCGCGGAGGCGCGGGAGAAGGGAAGGGTGGACGTTGAGGAATCCGCGTTTGGGGATATCCAAGAGCTCTTTTGGTAGAAAATTCCCGTAGTCGACGACGACTGCCACGTCCCATGTGCCAGCTTCAAATTCTTTTGAATCATGTGCGACAAGAATCCCATGAGCCTGCGCCCACACTTCAGCGTCAGTCGGCTGGCTTCCTAGTCCGCGGCCTTTTGGCTTCGGTGGTTGGGTGACGATGAGCTGGGGCAATAGGTTGGCGACATCGAGTGCCTCTAAGACGTACACCGCGATATGCGATGTGCCGAAAAAGGCAAACCGTATCGCGCTACTTCTTTTCTGGTTTGTCATCATAGAGATCTACCGCTTTGTCGGTGTAGAGGATACCATCGAGGTGGTCCATTTCGTGCTGAAAGACGTGCGCTAGAAACCCTGACGCTCCGCGAGTGGTTTTTTCTCCTTTTTCATCATATGCGCTCAGCATTGTTTTCTCCGCGCGGGGGACGATACCCCATTTGCCACGGATGGAGAGGCAACCTTCGTGCTTTTCTTTTTTTGTCCGGGACATTTTCAGGACTACAGGGTTGATATAGACCTGGTCAGGAATTGCCGGCTTCTCTTTGTTCTTCTCCGGTTCGTCCGGGGCATTGCGGCTATCACGCGCGAGCGCTTTGCCGGATACAATAAAGAGGCGAAGCGGCTCTCCCACTTGAGAGGCCGCGAGGGCGACCCCGTATTCTTCTTTGGAGAGAAGCGCTTTCATCTCGGCGATCAGCTTCTGGATCCGTATACTCCTGATAGCAGCGAGAGGAATCTCCTGGGCAATCTCCCGCAAGGCGGGGTTATGATTTTCGGCCAGAATTGTTTTCACCCCGTTAGAGGCGCTACCATTCGTTCGATTATTGGACATACTATTGTTATTACTCATTCTGACACCCCGCTTCTATGTATAGAATCTTTAGCTCTCTAACGGGGCGGGTCAGGAAAACTATAACGGAAAGTGTACAATAACGCCATGAATCCCGTTAGAGATAAAGAAAGTTGGTATACCTACGTACTCAAAAGTCTCAAAGATGGCGAGACATACACTGGTTCGACGAACAATCTACGGAAGTGTTTCAAGCAGCACGCTGATGGTCTTACGCGCTCAACAAAAGGCCGCCGGCCGCTTGAGTTGATATACTACGAGATGTGTATGAACGAACTTGATGCTCGGTCGAGAGAATTATTTCTTAAGTCCGGTATGGGTAAGCGCTACCTCAAGAATCGCTTGAAACGCTTCCTATCTCTAACGGGATGAAGCACATAGCAACACATCTTAAAAAATCCATGGAGCAGGACCGCACCACTGAGCGTGGAGAGCTGATGCAATACTTTTGCGACAAGCTCAATAGCACACGTCTGCGGGATGGTCTGGCTGCGATAGCGATGGGGCGCATGGGGAAGCTCCTCCAGGCGATACCGACCAAGGATCTCTACTATCTGAAGAAGGTGTGTGATGACGCGGGTAATTTTTCTAAGAAATTCTGGTGGGAAATCAATCCCAAAAATCATACTCCTGAGGCGCAGGCGATAAAAAAACCCTTTCCTAAGCGCTATAAAGCTGAATAGTAAAGATAAGTTTGTCAAAGCTGGGGAAACGTCTACAATGCACTCTCTACTGCCTAGCGCAGCGAGCGAAATGGGGAAGTTTACTTTCACATTTCCGAGCCAGCGACGGCAGAAAAAAGTAATCTTTTTATGGCATTCTCATTTTCTCCCAAACTCGGCATTGACCTCGGTACGACCACCGTGCTCGTCTTCGTACCCGGAAGAGGGATTGTCTTAAATGAACCTTCGGTCGTCGCCGTATCGGTACGCGACAATAAAATACTTGCTGTCGGGAATGATGCAAAAGAAATGGTCGGCCGCACCCCGGGAGAAATAATCGCGTACCGCCCGATGAAAGATGGAGTGATAGCGGATTATCGTGTGACAGAGGCGATGCTCCGGTATTACATCAGAAAATCTCTCGGCAAGTGGAATCTTTTTAAACCTGAGGTCATGATAAGCGTGCCAGCCGGTGTCACCTCTACGGAGCGGCGCGCAGTCGTCGAGGCTGCGACCAAGGCTGGTGCGCGCCAGGCGTATGTGGTCAAAGAGCCGATACTCGCCGCCATCGGCGCCGGCATTCCGATACACGAAGCGCGCGGGCACATGGTCGTCGACATCGGCGGCGGCACGACGGACGTCGCGGTCATCTCACTCGGCGGCATCGTCGCCTCCACATCCGTGAAGTGCGCGGGCAATGCAATTGACCATGCCATCGCTGATTACATCAAGAAGACTTCAAATCTCGGCATCGGCGACAAGATGGCGGAAGAAGTGAAAAAGCAAATTGGCTCCGCAGTACCAGTCGAAGAAGAGCTTACGATGGTAGTGAAGGGGCGCGATCATCTCACGGGGCTTCCGCGTTCTATTGAAGTCGGTACCAATGAAGTCGTACGCGCGATAGGCAAAGAATTGCGCACGATGATAAATGCAATGAAAGACGTCCTTCAGGAGACGCCGCCTGAATTGGCAGCCGACATCATCGACAACGGCATCATCATGACCGGAGGCTCTTCACTTTTGCGCAATCTGCCTGAGCTCGTCTTCCGCCGCACGGGCGTGAAAGCACGCACGGCCAAAGACGCGCCTTACTGCGTCGCAAAAGGTACGGGAGAAGCGCTGAAGCACTTGGACGCGTACAAAAAGGCGATTATTTCGAAGCGTTAGGCACTTCTCGTCTGAGGTTACGTTCGGTCGGATTTCAGCCGGTCGATGTCTGACATCAATTTGCGCAGGTCTGTCTGAATATCGGCCAGCGTTTTCTTTTGCGCTGCCTCTTCGCTCAAGTCGGTCGCTTCCTCTTCGTTCAGCTCCTCGACGTCCTCGCTGATTTCCTCCACGTCTTCTTGCAGTTCATCGACGTCTTCCGCGATCTCGCCGATGTCTTCCTGCATTTCTTCGATGTCATCGCTCACTTCCTCGATGGATTGAGTCGTGTAATTGATGGTCATCTGGATAAGTATGCAGAGATAGATTGCCTCAAGAGAGACGATAGTGGTAAGCACCAAGAGCATGCGATCGAAGCCAATCCATCCCGCGAGAACTGCAATAAAGCTTCCGGCAAAAAGTATCGTGTGGACGACAACCGAGCCGGGAGAGCCTATCCATCGGGTGACAGCGAGCGCGGTCTTCCGTATCTGGTCGTGCGGTTTCATCCCGCCATTTCTATACTGATAATAAGAGAGAGGTAATTGTTGCGATTTGAAAAGGCGGGATTCATGGCGGGAGTATACCCCGTGAGATAGAGAATATCGACACTATCCACAGAAAGAGAGTGAATAACATTTTTGAGCAGGGCGAGGAGGTCGAATATATATCTCATGGGGTATACCCCGTTAGATAAGAAATTTCCTAGTTATCCACTTCTGACCCAATTGCTATACTGATTCGATGAAGACCAAACTCGTCGGCAACGTACACCTCGTGGCCGGTACGGCTCTCACCATTCCGCGCGTTCTTTCTTTACTGAAGGCAGAGGGGATTGCGGTTGAGGGCAATCCCGATATCTATATCCGTGAATATAAGTCGTTTGGCGTTGACGATGCAATCGAATTGCGTGATCGTTCCAATAGGCGTCCTATTGCAGGCGAGCAGCGCATCTTTATCATCTCGACGCCAAGCATGACCACCGAAGCGCAAAATGCGCTTTTGAAAACTCTTGAAGAGCCACCTGCGGACGCGGCCTTTTTCCTTATCGTCCCTGCTCCTGAGATGTTACTCCGCACCCTCCGGAGTCGCGCACAAATCCTTGTGCTTACTACGGCGGGGGACGCGGAGGAAATGGTTAATGCGCCAGCATTTTTGGCTGCGACTCCGCAAAAACGACTCGACATGCTGAAGCCGCTTCTGGAAAAAGATGAAGATGACAAGCGTGACGTGTCGGAAATACTAAGCTTCTTGTCGTCTCTGGAGCGATTACTCCAGAAGAAGCACGACGGACTTCACGCTCTCTACCGGGCGCGCAAATATATTGGTGATAAAGGAGCGTTGGTGAAGCCGCTTCTAGAACAAGTCGCATTACTCGTACCTAAGGTGTAGTACAATAGGCGTTATGAATCCCGCCCTTTCAAACTTCTTCTCACCCCTGTTACACTACACAATACAGAACTCAAAAATATTACTAAACTAGAAAGAGCGGGATGAACTACGATTTCAAAACATTTGAAGGAAAAGCTGCCGCGGCACGCGAATGGCTCGGTAGAGAGTATGGTGGTTTGCGCACAGGCCGTGCGGCGCCCGCTATTCTCGACGGGGTCATGGTTTCCGCATACGGCTCGCTGACACCACTCAAGCAAGTTGGTAATGTCGGCGTCGAAGACGCGCGTACTCTGCGCGTCTCAGCGTACGATGCAGGGCTCATCAAGGATATCGAGCGCGCTATCAGTGCAGCCAATCTTGGTGTCGGGACATCTTCCGACGGTACAAATATACGCGTCACATTCCCGGAGCTTTCCTCAGAGCGCAGAGAGCAGCTCGTGAAGCTCGCCAAGGCCAAGCTCGAAGAAGCCCGCACGACTGTGCGCGTCGCACGTGATGAGTCCTGGAAAGATATTCAAGAAAAAGAAAAAGAAGGGACATTGACCGAAGATGATAAATTTTCATTGAAAGAAGAGCTGCAGAAGAAAGTCGATGCCGCAAATGCGGAATTGGAAGCAGCCTTTGAGAAGAAAGAGGAGGAGATGAGTTCATGAGCATCAGGTATGCATTTTCGGAGAACGGAATTTTCCTTCTGGAAAATTCCTCTGTCCTCGAGCCAAGCTCTGCGGGGTCTCCGAAAACGCATACCCTCAGCTCATATCGGAGGTAGAATGAAGCTATGATTACCGCATTACTCGTTGTCGGCATACTTGTCCTCCTTATCGTCGCGCATGAGCTCGGACACTTTTTTGCTGCGAAGCTCTTTGGCGTGCGGGTAGAAGAATTTGGTGTGGGATATCCACCCCGTGCTTTGCGATTTGGAAAAATAGGGGATACGGAGTACACCCTCAATTGGATTCCGTTTGGAGGATTTGTACGGCTCTTCGGTGATGAGGGTCAGTCTCAGCATGGCCGCGGTAGCTTCATAGACGCGCCGCGGTGGAAACAAGCTATCGTGCTCGTTGCGGGCGTCACCGCAAATGTAATCGTGGCGTGGATACTTTTTGCCACGGCGCTTCACCTTGGTGTGCCAAAGGCCGTACAGACCGCTCTCCCCGGTCAGCCTGTACAGCTCATTGTATCGGACGTCGTTTCAGGTTCGCCTGCAGACGCTGCGGGTATCAAGCCGGGAGATGAGATAGCGGGTGTAAGTGATTCAAGAGGCGGCTCTGTCGAAGTACTTACATCACAAAGCGTAGTTGAATTCGTGCGTGCCCGTGCGGGGAAGCCGGTGACCATTTCCTACATACACGAAGGCGTGATTACTACCGCGAGTATCATTCCGGCGAATGCAGTGCTTCCCAACGCTGCCGCCCAGCCCGCACTTGGTATCGCGCTTGTCCTTATCGCCACAGAGGAAGTGCCATGGGGCACGGCTCTTATGGATGCGTTCCCCGCGACAGCCAATGCATTTAAAATGGTAGCGGGTGATCTGTGGATTCTTCTCAAAGGCGCGCTACAAGGCGCACCTGACTTGGCTTCAGTAGTCGGACCCGTCGGTATTGTGAGCTATGTCGGTGAAGCCTCACAGAATGGCTTGGGTGCGGTACTCATGTTTGCAGCGCTCATCTCTATTAATCTCGCTATCATCAATCTCATCCCGATACCAGCGCTTGATGGCGGACGACTCTTTGTACTCGGTGTCGAAGCTGTCATGCGCCGCGCTGCACCCCGCCTTGCCATACAAATGCTCAATGCGTTTGGAGTTGCGGTCATTGTCGTCCTCATGGTGGTAGTGACCTACAACGACATAGGACGGTTGTTTACATAAAATAAAAGGTACCGGGAAGCGCGTCTGCTTGCCCGGTACCTGATGTCGTTGCGGATTCATCCGCTTTTCCTTGGATCTCCCTGAGGCTTGGGCCGCTACAGTTCCGTGCCTTCCCGACCGTCAACATCTTCCCCTGGTGTGGGGCGTTGAATCAAGCGGGAGTGGATCTCGTGATTCTCCGTCCGCTGCTGTTGCATGTTGCCAGCGTCGCCGTCACGACAGATCTGGCCGGGTTGAATATTCCGCCTCGCTAAAGTCCGCCTTCGCAGACGAATATGCGTCATCATCGAATGGGTATCCCTTGGTTTTTTGAACTGCTATCTCGTCGCCCCATAAACAGAAAAAGACCCTGGGGTCTCGAATCTGCTAACGAGAGCGGACGTCTTAAGAGTTTAACCCAAGAAATCAGAACTGTCAACAAAATTGCGCTATATCGAAGAGATGCGATAGAATGCATATCACTATGCGGCAATCACAGCTCTTCACGAAGACCCGCAAACACGCGCCGAAAGATGAAGTTGCGAAGAATGCCCAGCTTCTCATCCGCGGCGGATTCATCCACAAAGAAATGGCGGGCGTGTATTCCTTTTTGCCGCTCGGGCTTCGCGTGCTCAATAAAATCAACAACATCGTTCGCGAAGAAATGAATGCGGTCGGGGGACAAGAGCTCTTGATGTCTGTCTTGCAGAGTAAAGAGCTATGGGAGAAAACGGGTCGTTGGGACGATGCGGTAGTCGACAATTGGTTCAAAACGAAATTAAAGAACGGTGCAGATGTCGGACTCGGGTTTACACAGGAAGAACCTATGACCAACATCATGCGTGATTACTTCAGCTCCTATAACGATCTTCCGAAGCTCGCGTATCACATCCAATGGAAATACCGCAACGAAGAGCGGGCCAAAAGCGGCATCATGCGCGGTCGGGAGTTTCTGATGAAAGATCTCTACACCTTTGCTGCCTCGCAACAAGAGCACGAACGTTTGTATGAATCCGTAGCGGGGGCGTATATGAAGGTTTTTCAGCGTGTTGGAATCGGAGAGCGCACGTACCGAACCTTTGCTTCCGGCGGGGTATTTTCGAAGTATAGTCACGAATTTCAGTGCCTTTCGGATATAGGCGAAGATACTATTTACGTAAGCGCTGCAAAGAAGATCGCGGTCAACAAGGAGGTTATGAATGATGAAGTGTTGACCGACTTGGGAGTTTCGAAGTCAGAATTGGAGGAGAAGAAGGCTATCGAGGTCGGAAATATTTTCAGCTTGGGAACGAGATTCTCCGACGCGCTCGGTCTCACATACAAAGAAAAAGATGGGTCTCAGAAATCGCCAATCATGGGCTGCTACGGACTTGGATGCTCGCGTTTGATGGGGGCTCTTGTGGAAGTATTCGCTGATGAAAAGGGGATTGTATGGCCGACGGAGGTGGCACCATTTCCGGTACACCTGATTTCCATTTCGAGTGGAAATGCCGATGTCACCGCTGAGGCAGACCGCTTGTACGAACTTCTCAAGGAAAACGGAGTCGAAGCGCTCTACGACGACCGTGATGCGCGCGCAGGAGAGAAATTTGCCGATGCCGATCTGATTGGTATTCCGATGCGCATTGTTGTCTCGGAAAAGACGATGGCAGAAGGCGGCGTCGAAGTAAGCGGCCGTCAGAACGGCGGCACATCAATCGTTTCAGAGAATGAAATAATCGAACGCATCCGCAATTAGGTATGGGATTCATGGAAGCAGGTCGTCGCTATATAGATCGGGTCCTCGGTCTTTTTTCAAATGATATTGGCATCGACCTCGGTACTGCCAATACGCTCGTATACGTAAAAGGCCGCGGCATTGTCATCAACGAGCCTTCGATAGTCGCGATGAACACAAAGACGGGGCAGGTGGTCGCTGTCGGCGCACAAGCCAAAGAAATGCTCGGTCGCACACCAGCGCACATTCAGGCGGTTCAGCCAGTGGTGGACGGCGTTATTTCTGACTTCGAAGTCACTTCTGAGATGCTCTCGTACCTCATCGGGAAAGCGCAGGCAGGGCATACGAAGCTGCTCGGGCCGCGTGTCGTCGTGGGAGTACCATCAGGTATCACATCCGTAGAAATACGGGCGGTGCGCGATGCGGCGCGCGCTGCAGGCGCGCGCGAAGTGCACATTATCGAAGAACCAATGGCTGCCGCTATCGGAATTGAATTACCGGTACACGAGCCTCGCGGCAATATGATTGTCGATATCGGCGGAGGTACGACCGATATCGGCGTCATCGCACTCGGTGGCCTGGTGAATTCTCGCAACGTCCGCATCGCGGGCGACAAATTCAATACAGATATCATCAGTCATGTCCGCAATGAATTCAAAATGCTTATCGGGGATAAGACTGCAGAAGAGACGAAAATAGCCATTGCGTCTATCTCACCCAACAGGGTCTCGCTTGAGGTACTCGTGCGTGGCCGCGACCTGGTGACAGGGCTACCGCGTGAAATGAGCATCTCAGACCAGGATGTACGGAATGCTATCGGGCACTCCATAGAAGAGCTTGTCGAATCAATAAAGGAAGTACTGGAGACGACACAGCCGGAGATCATTTCGGATGTTATGCAGCGCGGTATCTACCTTGCAGGAGGTGGAGCGCTCATACGCGGCCTGCCGGAATTTCTCACAGACGCTCTTGGGGTAGCCGTTATCGTCGCTCCTGACCCGCTGACTGCTGTCGTACGTGGCACGTCGGTCGTTCTCAACGATATCGATGCGTACCGCGAAGCGCTCCTCAATAACGATGATGAACTCGTACCGACAGAATAAGAGTCCACACAGGCGATTGTTTGCGCTCACGGTACTTGTTGTTTTTTTATTTCTTCTGGATGTACTCACGGGTGGTTCCATCCGGCACCGGTTGCGTGACGGAGTTGTCGTTGTGAGTGAATGGTCTCGGCGCATCGGGACGAGCATCACCGGAGGGATATTTTCAACACGGGCATCCCTCGAAGCAAGGAATCGTTTTCTCACAGAAGAGCTCGCGCAATTCGAAGAGCGCGCGGGCAGCTATGAGGTCTTGCTTGCCGAGAACGAACAACTTCGCGGATTCGTGAATCTCGTTGAAGGTTCGTTGGGCGATGCGCGGGGAGTCACCGCTCCCGTCGTTTCATCAACACGTACGTCTCCGTATGGGACATTTTTGATAGGTGCGGGAGAAGCCGAAGGCATTACGCGCGATAGTTTTGTGGTTACGAGCGGGGGATTCGTCGTGGGTAAAGTCACCGACGTTGGTGCGCATACAGCAACTGTGGCGGAATTATTCGCGCCGGGTGTGTCCACGGAGGCCATAGTCGGAGGAGCGACATTTCCTGTGGTCGGCTCGGGTGGCGGCAACGCACGCACCAAGATCCCGCGGGCGCTTACGGTGCGGATAAACGAGCCCGTCGTCGCACCCCTGTTGGGGCAGCGTCCGATAGGCATTGTCGGCAGTATTGCTTCGAGCTCCGCGAGCGCATCGCAGGAAATTTTCATCACGCTTCCCGTTAATCTTTCATCGCTTAGATATGTTTATATCCTTCCCATCAGAAACTAAGATACGGTTTTTAATTGCCTCCATCGGTATGTTGGGTGCATTTTTTGCACCGTGGTGGATTCCTCTCGCGTGCATTGCTGCACTCGCTCTACGCTATCCCGCGTGGGAGGCCCTCTTCATCGGTCTTCTGATGGACCTCCTGTGGCTTCCTGGTCAGGGATTTGAAGTGCCTTTCTTTCTTATTGCGAGCATCGCATTGGTCTGGATGTGCGCGCCGCTTCGTAATCAATTTCTTCGTCCGTAAGCCTCCGCTTCCGGCGGCAAGATACGATGAGGTATAGTGGGAGAATGAGATTCTTTCGCCGCACGAGACCGGCCTACGATATCGCTCCGGACGAGATATTTCTGGATTCGTCGAATCTTCCGGGGCACAACGCAGCACAATTCGAGGGCCGGGTCGTTGCAGCTCTCTCCAATCGCGCAATCCTCGCCGTCGGCTTGGTCTTCTTCATTGTTTCCGTAGCTTTTGCCATCCGTGCTTTTAGTCTTGAGGTCATAGATGGTTCTTCGTACGCAGATATTTCCCGCAACAACACGCTCGACCGCACGATAGTCTTTGCGACCCGCGGGCTTATTTTGGATAGAAATGGGAAAGAGCTTGCCTGGAATGAAGTACCGAGCGGCACAACAGCGACGAGCTCGACATATGCGCTTAGAAAATATACTGAGTCGCCGGGTTTTGCTCACCTCCTCGGATTCCTTCAGTACCCCAAGGCAGATTCAAAAGGCAACTGGTGGCGTGAGGAATATGTCGGGAAATCAGGAACGGAGCTCGCTTTCAATGAGGTGTTGAAAGGTCAGAACGGAAGTTCTATGACAGAAACCGATGCCCGTAATGCTGTCCAGAGGGAAGATATCGTATCTCCTCCGGAGCCCGGTGCTGATTTGAAGCTTTCGATTGATGCGGATGTACAGACCGCACTCCACAAGATTCTCAGAGAACGCGCGCGCATACAGAACTACAGAGGAGGTGCCGCGATCATCATGGATGTGCATACGGGAGAAATAATCGCTCTGACGAGTTTTCCCGAATACGATAACCAGGCATTCAACGATGGGGAGACTGCCGCCATACGCTCCGCACTTTCAGATAAGAGAACTCCGATGCTCGACCGCGCCATAGGCGGGCTCTATGCACCCGGTTCTATTATGAAATTGATATTCGCTGCAGCGGCTCTGAATGAAAATATTATTTCGCCGGAGAAGAAAATACTGTCCAAGGGTGCCTTGATACTCCCTAATCCCTATGACCCCTCAAGACCGTCGGTCTTTCGTGATTGGACGGTGCACGGATGGGTCAATATGCGCGAAGCAATCGCCGTGTCGTCAGACGAATATTTCTACGTTGTCGGTGGGGGATACGAAGACCAAAAAGGCCTTGGGATTACCAAAATCGATGAATATGCCCGCCTGTTCGGCATTGGCTCGACGACCGGGATTGTCTTGCCTGGCGAGGTGGCGGGAGTAATTCCTACACCCGAATGGAAGGCAAGAGTCTTTCCGAATGATCCCATTTGGCGGACGGGTAATACCTACCACACATCTATCGGACAGTACGGATTCCAAATTACGCCTATCCAGGCCGTGCGGTTTGCCGCAGCGATAGCCAACGGCGGCTCGCTCCTTACCCCACAGCTTCTCGCAAGCTCGACACCGGAGACTACATCAATCGGTATTCCCGATGAGTACCTCCAAGTCGTGCGCGAAGGTATGCGCCTTGCAGTCACATCCGACAGGCGTGATTCAACTCTCGCGCTCTATCAAATCCCCGGCATCGTCCTTTCGGGAAAATCAGGCACGGCGCAGCTCGGTGCAAACAACGAGTGGGTGAATTCGTGGAACATAGGATATTGGCCGAGCGAACAACCCCGCTATGCTTTTGCCGTGGTATTCGAACAAGCGCCCTCTGCAACTGCAATCGGCGCGGGACACGGCGTACGTGAGTTTTTCCAGTGGCTTGTGGCCAATCATCCCGAGTATGTTGAGTAGGCTTTGCTTTTTTTGTGGATAGGTTACAATGCGCGCGAACCAAAAATATATATGACAGATGCAACTAATTATTTGAGCAAAGAAAAATTCGACGAACTGACGACCGAGCTTGAGCACATGAAGACCGTTCGTCGCCGCGAGATAGCAGAACAGCTCGAATACGCACGTTCCCTTGGCGATCTCTCTGAGAACGCCGAATACGAGGAGGCGCGCAATCTCCAGGCAGCTACCGAAGACCGCATTCGCGTTATCGAAGAGCAGCTCAGCCATGCCCGCATCATCGAACATCCTAAAGGAAATGCGATTTCACTCGGAAGTGTCGTCACCATACAGAAGCAGGGTGAGAAAGAAGAGCACACGTACGAAATAGTCGGTTCTGCGGAGGCGAATATGCAAGAACACAAAATATCGCACCTTTCACCGCTCGGTTCTGCCCTCATGGACAAGAAGCGCGGAGATACATTTGCGTTTGATACACCGAAAGGAGCTCAGAAGTACAAGATAATCAATATCAAGTAGGAGTTCTTCACACATGACCCTGATTATCCACTTGACTCCCACATCCGGCAGCGTACGCTGATGGCACTATGAAGTCTGACTCGGCTTCCTCTTCCGCAAATTTGGCACTCGAGTTTGTGCGCGTGACCGAACTTGCGGCCATTGCAGCTGCAAAATGGATTGGAAGAGGGGATGGTAAAGCCGCCGACAAGGCCGCGGTGGATGCAATGCGCGCCCAGTTCAACACAATCGATTTTCAAGGAGAGATAGTCATCGGCGAAGGAGCCAAAGACGAATCACATGAGCTCTACATCGGAGAAAAGCTTGGTAATGGTACGGGGCCGGTCATCGAGATTGCCGTCGACCCGCTCGAATGTACTGATTCAGTGGCCAACGGATTTCCGAATGCGCTCGCTGTCATTGCGACAGGTCCTGCTGGCTCTCTCTACCACGCGGCGGATTCCTATATGCAGAAAATCGCCGTCGGACCCAAGGCAAAAGATGTGATAGATCTCGATGCTCCTGTTGCCGACAACATACAGAAGGTTGCCAAGGCACTCGGAAAAGAAGTTTCAGAGCTTATCGTTGCTGCACTCGACCGTCCGCGACATGAGGAGCTCATCAGAGAGGCGGGGGCCCCCGGCGCGCGCGGCCGGCGGGTTTGCGCACGGGGGGTTGGCCAGGGGGTGGGGGCCGGGGTTTGAAATTATGGCGGGGGTATTGTGTTTGGTTGGG
>CAMTYD010000030.1:0-14202 GCA_947085915.1 uncultured Parcubacteria group bacterium | reverse complement strand
TCTGTATGGGTACGGCGCTTCCCGTGAAATTCGAAGACACTATCAAAGAAGCGCTGGGATATGTCCCGGAGCGGCCTGCGAGATTCAAAGACCTCGAACATGCGTTGCCGGAGGATGCGTTCCACGTCATCGATGTCGATGCGGAACAGTTGCGGCAGTATATCCGTGTTCGTACAGGCTAAGATTGGGACGGGGAGCGCCCTCACGGGTTCTTCATTAAGTGTTTGCTACCCTTGAACTCAAGTGAACAAAATAAATAAAGGTTTGATACCAGCGGTATTCGCCGTTTTTTTGGTGCTGGGAGCCGCAGGGTTCGTTTTCGCCGCGAGCTCAGTAGGTCTCGGTACTGCGGGCACCTTCGCGGTTCTAGCCGGTTCCACCATTACCAACACCGGCCCGAGCGTCATCAATGGAGATCTAGGACTCAGTCCAGGTACGTCTGTGACGGGCTTTCCGCCGGGCGTCGTGGCTGGAGCACAACACATAGCAGACGCTAGCGCGCTCCAGGCACAAGGCGACTTAGTGACAGCTTACAACAACGCCGCCGGACAGCTCCCTGTTTCGCAGGTGTCCACGGAGCTCGGGGGGACCCAAAAGACCGCCGGAATCTATGATTCCGCTGATGGCACTTTTGGAATAACGGGAACGCTGACGCTCGATGCCGCAGGCGATCCTGATGCGGTCTTTATCTTCAAATCCGCTTCTACACTTATTACCGCCGCGAACAGTAATGTGAATTTGATAAACGGCGCCCAAGCCTGCAATGTCTTTTGGCAAGTCGGCAGTTCGGCGACGCTCGGCACGAACTCCACGCTGAAGGGAAACATTCTGGCTATGACGTCGATTACGCTCACGACTGGTGCCCGCGTAGACGGGAGAGTCTTGGCCCGAAGCGGCGCAATCACACTGGACACTAATACGGTCACCCCAATACCATGCGCAGCCTTCGTGTCATCACCTCCAGTGGTCACCGTCTCTGCTACGACTACTCTTTCTATAACAACTTCAACTCCCACGTTCGTTGCGACTGAGGTTGCGACCACAACGACAACTCCCGTTCCCGCTCCCGTTCCGACTCCGGCTCCCGTAGTCCCACCAACTCCGATCTTTGCGTCGCCTCTTGGAGTCGCGCTAGCCGTCCCAACGATTCCCAATACCGGAGGAGCGGGGAACGCGCCAGAAATCATTCTCGCGCTCATTCTTTCGGCAACGCTTGTCCTTGTCGGAATCATTTACGTGCGGCGAGTCAGGTTTGCACAATAACAGGCTTCGCTTTGGAGCAGATAGTGTCGAAGTAGTTCCTACATACGGTCACCACGGCTTTGTCGCGTATCTCGGTGATGCGCAGCACAGACCCTTTCTTTATGCGATGAATCACTCTGTTATCATGCGCAGATGAAGCAATCGACTGCGCTGAAAATATTGCAGACAGGTGCCAACGTATTTCTCACCGGTGAGCCGGGGAGCGGTAAGACGCATACGGTGAATGCCTACGTGAAATGGTTGCGTGAGCGTGGCATTGAGCCCGCTATTACCGCATCGACAGGTATTGCGGCAACGCATATCCACGGGATGACGATTCATTCGTGGAGTGGAATTGGCATCAAACAAGACCTGAGTGCGTATGACCTCGATAAGATTGCGCAAAACGAACGTGTGGTGCGTCGGGTACGCGATGCGAGGATTCTCATAATCGATGAGGTGTCGATGCTCTCCGCGAAAACGCTCTCCATGGCGGAAGCTGTCTGCCGGGAAATACGGCAGAGGCAGGTGCCGTTCGGTGGGCTCCAGGTAATACTCGTCGGAGATTTTTTCCAGCTTCCACCGGTGGTTCAGAGACAGGTGGAGCAGCAAGATGAACCTCAGATATCTTTTGATACAGGCGAGGTCGAAGACACCTCCACTTTTGCGTTCGGTTCGCGCGTTTGGAAAGAGCTCAATCCACTCGTCTGCTATTTGTCCGAACAGCACCGCCAAGAGGACGCCGCTTTTTTGGATGTGCTCTCCGGGATTCGCCGGGGAGCGTTTACTCCGAAGCATCGTACGCTGCTCGATACCCGCCGCGTCGAGGCGCGTTCGGGTACGACACAACTCTACTCTCACAATGCCGATGTCGATCGCATAAATGATGTGGAAATAGGAAAGATATCAGGTGACATGCGCACGTTTGCAATGACTTCACAAGGCAAAGACGCGCTTGTCGCGAGCCTCAAACGCGGGTGCCTTTCACCCGAGATGCTCGCGCTCAAGGTAGGTGCACGGGTTATGTTTACGAAGAATGATATTGAACATAAATATGTGAACGGCACGCTCGGAACGGTCATGGGATTCGTGAAAGACAGCGGTTATCCCATCGTTAAGACGAGTAGCGGACGCAGCGTTATTGCAGAGCCTGAAGAATGGCACATTGAGGATGGGGGGAAAGTACTCGCGCGCATCAATCAGATTCCACTTCGACTCGCATGGGCAATCACCGTGCATAAGAGCCAGGGCATGTCGCTCGACGCCGCGCACATGGATCTTTCGCAGGCATTTGAATATGGACAAGGCTATGTCGCGCTCTCGCGTGTGCGGACACTTGCAGGACTTTCTCTTGCGGGGCTCAACGACCGCGCACTTGAAGTACATCCGGAGGTCTCGGCGCGTGACCGGGATTTCAAAGTGCAATCGGCGGCGGCACGCAAAGCGTTTGAAGAAATGGGAGAGAAAGAGCATGCGGAGCTCGTGCATAATTTTGTGCTTGCGTGTGGGGGCCGGGAACCCGGATTACTTTCCGTCATCCGACGCGCTCTTTCGTCAGAGTCTCCGGCAAAAAAATATTCAGTAGAGGAGATGCGGAAGACATATCCGAATGCGTATCGTCCGTGGAGCAAAGAAGAAGATGCCAAACTTGTGCAGATGTTCAATGCGGGCAAGAAGACAAAAGCGATGTCGGAATCGCTCGGTCGTCAGGGAGGCTCTATCCGGTCACGTCTTGAAAAGCTCGGGCTCCAATCGACTAAATAAGAATTTACTCTAGAATCAGCATATGGATTCTTCTCCCACTCACATCACTCTGAATACGGGGGCACGCATGCCTATCTTGGGTCTCGGTACGTGGAAGTCAGCACCCAATGAAGCAGGAGAGGCGGTTGCGTACGCTCTCAAGGAAGGGGGATACCGGCATATCGATTGCGCAGCTGCGTACGGCAACGAAAAGGAAATAGGGGCATCTCTCGGCAGGGTGTTTGGAGGCGGGGAGGTGCGCCGCGAAGATGTTTTTATTACGAGTAAACTCGAAAATACTGCACACGCGCGCTCGGCAGTGCGCCCTGCGTGCGAAGCCACGCTCGGAGATTTGGGACTTGAGTATCTCGACCTCTATCTTGTCCACTGGGGTATGGCAATATCTTCTTCGCATTGGAAGATTGATACAAACGGCGTTCTCGCTCTTGAGCCGGTTCCGTATCGCGAAACGTGGGAAGCGATGGAGGAATTGGTAGACGCAGGACTTGTAAAAGCGATAGGCGTCGCAAACCTTTCTGTGGCGCAGCTCATTGACCTTCTTTCGTATGCGCGCATCAAACCGGCAATGAATCAGATAGAGCTGCATCCGTATTTCCAGCAGTCGCGTCGCGTTGAGTTTTGTCAGTATCGCGACATCGCAGTCACCGCGTATTCTCCACTCGGGCGACCGGGCGCTCCTGAAATGCCCGGTAAATTAGTTGAAGACGACGTCATAATGCAAATTGCGGTCTCTCACAAGAAGACTCCCCCACAGGTGTTGCTTCGGTGGGGGACGCAAAGAAATACGGTCGTCATACCAAAGAGTGTTCATCCTGAACGGATACAAGAGAACGGCAACATCTTCGATTTTGAGCTTTCAAAGGAAGACATGGCCGCAATCGCGACACTTGAACGTGGTCAACGACTTGTAGACCCCTACCAATGGGGCAAAATTCCGTACTTCGACTGATATCCATGGCGAAATTTACAGGTATCGTACAGAAAGGAAGCGCAGTTGCGAAAGAGCTCGGGTACCCAACCGCAAATATTCCATATGAAGACGCAACCATCTCAGGTGTGTATGCGGCGAGAGTAAAAGTGGGTGAGGAGGAATATGAGGCCGTAGTATTTGCCGATTACGTCCGGCATGTTCTCGAGGCTCATCTGCTTGATTTTTCAGCCGATCTTTACGGGTGGAACATCAGTATCGAACTTCTCAAAAAAATCCGCGACCGCAAGAAGTTTAAAGACGATATGGTGCCGAAAGAGCTGATAGAGAAGGATAGTACCGCCGTACGGGCTTTTTTCAGTAAATAACGATATCCGCCATTCTGTACGGCCGTACGGGTTAGTGGATATGGATAGCGCACAGAGACATGAAAGGATAATGGGGTAGAATACCCCGACATGACTCCGCAACGCTCTATCGCCATCTTCGGCGCTCGCGGCGGTCGCACGGTAATAACGGTATGACCAGAATAATGGTGTTTGGCACCTTCGACATGGTTCACGAGGGCCACGTGGATTTCTTTCGGCAAGCACGGAAGCTCGCCCCGAAGCCGCGACTCATCGTCTCCGTCGCACGTGACGCCGTCGTCACGCGCATAAAGGGAGCCAAACCCCGGCGTTCGGAAAAAGAAAGGAGCGCGCTCCTCCTGCGTAATACGCTTGTCGACGAAGTTGTGCTCGGACAGGAAGACGGCTACATTGAACACATTGAAGCGGCACGTCCTGATGTGATTGCGCTCGGGTATGACCAAACAGGAGAATTCGTCGACCGGCTCGAGCGTGACTTGGTGAATGCAGGGATGAAGGTGAAAGTGCTGCGATTGGAAGCGTTCAAGCCGGAAACATACAAAACATCCAAACTTATATGAAATATCTCGGTATCGACTTTGGAAAAAAACGCGTGGGGATAGCTGTCTCGGATGCGGCAGGGACTATCGCATTCCCACGGGCGACACTCGTGAATAATAAGCAACTTTTCTCGCAGTTGACCGAGTTGGTCAAGAATGAAAAGATCGGGACGATTGTCGTAGGTGATACGCGTTCGCATGGAGGAGGGGACAATCCCGTTACTTCAGACGCCGAGGCATTTGTCTTGGCACTTGAAACCGCGATCGATGTCCCCGTCGAGCGTATCTGGGAGATGTGGAGCTCAATCGAAGCATCGCGGTATGCGGAAAAAGGCAATGAGCACAACGACGCTTCCGCTGCCGCTATTATTTTGCAAAGATTTCTGGACACTCGGGGGACGAGGTAGAATAGCATCATGCCTGAGATACAGTACGAAGATTTTGCAAAGCTCGATATCCGCATCGGCACTGTTGTAGCTGCGGAGCTTGTGCCGGAGACCGATAAGCTCATTAAGTGCACCGTGGATTTCGGAGAATTGGGAATCCGGACGATTGTTTCCGGAATCGCTGAGTGGAAAAAGCCGGAAGAATTGGTCGGCAAGCAACTTCCGTACATTGTAAATCTCGCTCCCAGAATGCTGCGGGGTGTCGAGAGCCAGGGCATGCTCATTGCCGCGAGCGATGAGGCGGGCGTCGCGCTTCTCAGTGCCGAACGCACACTTCCGACCGGAACGCGCCTCAAATAGTTTTTTCGCGGGTGTACCCCATGAGATAGTAAGACTCGTGTTTTCTCGCGGTGCTTATGTACTACACACTTCGAGAACTCAAAAAGTCAGATGTGTTTATCTCACGGGGTATACTTATCAGATGAAATTCGCTGCGAGCGGACTCTCGTCGAGTGCGGAAGCGCTTTCGCATACTCTTGCGCGATGGTTTCCTACACCGGCGATGATTTATCCACCTGCTGCGGGCATTGATATCTCAGACGCCTCGGTGAAGTGGCTTGTGCTTGAGCCGTACAAGAGTCGATATCGCATTGCATCCTATGGTGAGATGCCGATAGAGTCCGGTGTCGTGGTGAGCGGCACCATTCAAAACGTGGATGCTCTCGCACACACGCTTGCCGAGATTAAAAAGCAACTTGGAGGAGTTGAATGTGCGCACGCGGCATTGCCTGAAGAAGCGGCGTATGTCTTTGAGATGCGTATACCGGGAGGTACCAACCATGAGCAGGCCATCAGCATGATCGAATTTGGATTTGAGGGACGGGTTCCTATCGCGCCGGCGGCAGCAGTATTTGACTTCGACATCATTCAGAAACAAGAAGACGACACCGGGGAAGATATCGGCGTCGCGGTCTTCTCGCGTGAATTTGCGGAGACATATGTCGCGGCGTTTGAAGCTGCGGACATGCGCCTCCTCTCTCTTGAAATCGAAGCGCGTTCCGTCGCGAGGACCATATCCTCGGGGGCAGCCGACGAGCCTGTGACATTGCTCGTCGACTTCGGGCGTGCGCGTACCGGCTTCTCAGTTCTTAAGCGCGGCATCCCTATCTTCACCTCTACGGTCGAGGTCGGTGGTGACATGATAACAAAAGCGATAACAGAAAAACTTTCTTTGTCTCCGGAAGAAGCACAAATATTCAAGAATGAGCAGGGTCTTTTTCCTGATGCCGGGGCAAAGTCACCGGGAATGGAAGCGATTGTGGGAGCCGCAACTGCTTTGGCCGATGAGGTCGCGCGACATTATCATTACTGGGATACCCGCCGGAATGAAAAAGGGGAACGTATGACGCCGGTCGGCCGGGTTGTCCTCGTCGGAGGGAGCGCGAACTTGAGAGGTCTTTCTGATTACATCGCGGGGCGCGTACAAGCTCCGACTGAAGTTGCGGATATTTGGCGGCACGTATGTAATTTTGACGAGTACATTCCACCGCTCGACAGCCGTGTATCTTTGCAATATGCGACCGCGGCAGGTCTTGCTCTGCGCTCACTTGCCCTATGAGTAACATTCTTCCTCGAGAAGCAAAGAAAGCTGTGTGGTCTATGTACCGCGTACGTTTCGCCATTGCGGGCTCCTTCGTGGCGCTGTCCGCTGCGGGGCTCTGCGCACTCGCTCTTCTCCCGAGCTATCTCGCCCTCCACGCAGGGGATGTTGCTCATTCCGCGTCCAGTACTCCCCAGGGCGCAGCAAATGAAGCAGACCGTGCCGCCATACAATCTATACAAACAATGCTGAAGAGCCTCGCCCCGCTCACGGCAACATCAACGCCGACCGCTGCAATTGCCCGAGCGCTTTCCTTGAGGCCATCGGGTATTGTCGTGGATCACATTACGTATTCAACATCAGCTGCGGGCTCGAGCATGATAATGCTCGTGGGTTCGACCGCGACTCGAGAAGCAATCAACGCATACAAGCAAGCTCTTTCAGCGGATTCCCGTTGGAAGAATGTTTCTGTCCCCATCGGTGACCTTACCGGAGACCCGGGTGCCCGTTTCTCTATAACGCTCTCGGGCGCTTTTTAATACCTATGCTGTACCGCACGTCAACCGCAATCCTGCTCGTCACTTCCGCCCTCGTTGCATGGGGTCTTGTGGGCTACTTTGCATGGACAATCAGCGAGGATGAAAGCAATCGCGTGGCAGACGCCCGCGAGGCACAAATGATTAC
Source organism: uncultured Parcubacteria group bacterium (assembly GCA_947085915.1). Lineage (GTDB taxonomy): Bacteria > Patescibacteriota > Minisyncoccia > Phycocordibacterales > UBA2100 > UBA10103. The sequence goes on along the minus strand of CAMTYD010000030.1, from coordinate 6,691 downwards.
CGTCTCCAATGCTCATGCCGTGCGGACGCGCGCACTCGCACTCGATACGGTTGAAGAGGGCGCAAAACTCAAGGCGCTTCTCGACGTAGACGTGGTCTCGGCTGCGTACATGATAGAAGAAGTGGGCAAGATTGCGGGCGTCACGGTCAAGCTTAGTGATGCTCAGCCGGAGACCACATCGGCTTCGGGTGACCTTGCGGTGAAGGCGGTAGGCTTCGTTGTCACTGCTGACGGGACATTCTCGGCTCTTCTGCGTGCTGCGCGTTTATTGGAGACCTTACCCATTCCGTCGAGTGTTACCCGCCTGGATATCGAAAATGCGCCAAAGGCAGCAGGTAATGCTTCGAGCCCGTGGCACATGAGTGTGTACATCCGCGTGTTAACAACATCAGATATTTCGTCATGAGATTCTTCGCCTTACTCTGGAAAGAATTGCGCGAGACGCTCAGTGACGGCAATGAACCCGACCACGTCCGTCTACTAGCTGATTTGTACTGGAAGGCACTCCTACTCTCTGCTTTTGTCATCTTGGGGCTCGTTTTTTTATACAGTACGTGGGGGCTGGTACGTATTTTGGGAGACCTCAGTGCCGCGCTCGATACATCGGCGCCACCGCCTCCTGCACTCAATCGGGGCGAGCTTAATACCACCATCAACGCATTTGAAACACGCGCGGCACAATTTAATGATTTGAAAACGAATCCTCCTGCCGCAATTAAAGACCCGAATATTTGATTCAGCTGAATCGTATACGGGGCGGAAGTTTGACCGAGTGCCTCTGCACAGATAGGATTGACGAGTTCCGCCCTTGTAGTTTAATGGATAAAACAGGGCTCTTCTAAGGCCTTGATGTAGGTTCGATTCCTACCGAGGGCACAAGCGAAAGAATAGGAAGAGCTTGCTCTTGTTATTCCGAGCGCAGCCCCTTGGAATGGGTATACTGGGGGAACAGTCGGAGAGTGGAGCACCCTTAGCTCAGTTGGTAGAGCGCTTCATTTACACTGAAGATGTCGTAGGTTCGAATCCTACAGGGTGCACAAGAGACAGAAATACCTGAGCCTCCCGGCACGATGTACTCATCGCCTGCGGCAGGTTTTCTGCTTTGTGCAGAGCGGAGCGATGCTCCCGTTTTCCTTACTGCGTAGCAGTTAGAAAAACGCAGTCCTTTAGGGTCGCGCAAGCATGCGCGACCGCGAGCCAGGCCGTCGACAGGTGCCCATCATTACCGATAGGCGTCGTGAAATTTTCCTTGCGCCGGCAAGGGAAATATTCCTGACCACAGAAAAGTTGTTTTCTAACGACGCCAATGGTATAGTGCCGCGACATGAAAAACGCAGTCAAAGTCTCACCCGTAGACATGGATGCCCGCAAAAACCTCGACCTTCGTCCGGGGGATACGGTGCGTGTCTGGCAGAAAATTGAAGAAAAGGGCAAGACCCGTCTCCAGGCATTTGAAGGGTTGGTACTCGCACGCAAACACGGCACCGAAGCAGGGGGCACCTTTACTGTCCGTCGAGTCGCAAGCGGCGTCGGCGTCGAAAAGGTATTTCCTATCTATTCTCCTATGATTGATAAAATCGAGCTCGTGAAGCGCTCCCGCGTACGTCGCGCAAAGCTCTACTTCATCCGTGACAAAGTTGCCCGCGAAGCACGCCGTCAATTGCGCCGTACCCGCATGATGGTCAACGTCTCTGGAGTGACGAAACTTGTCGCGAAAGAGGAGGCTCCAGTAGTCGCTGAGACCGAGGCGGAAGCGAAGAGCGAATAGCCCTCCCTTCCGTGCGTGATTGAAAAAAAGAGAAAGTTGCGTATAGTTGACGAGCAGTTGGGATGCCCGGGTGTTGAAATTGGTAGACATTTATCCTTGAGGTGGATAAGCCCTTACGGGCGTGGAGGTTCGAGTCCTCTCCCGGGCACAGAGAAGAAATCCCCATCGGGGATTTTTTCGTGCCCGGGAAGCAATGTGCCTGCGCACATTGCGTGAGGACGAGAAGGGCGGAGCGATGTCGCGCAAGCATGCGCGACCGCGAGCCGGGGTCGAGAAATTTTGCGTCTGGCGAGACGCAAAATATTCGTGACCGAGTCCTCTCCCGGGCGACAAAACGAGCACTTGACCGAGTCCGACCAGCAAGAGTTTAGTCGCGGGAGAGTCCTCTCCTTGTCGCTAAAAGGTTATTGGTTGTAGAGCATTTGATATAGTTACCACATGGCACTCTTTACAGGCAAAGGAGATGGAGGGACGACAAAGTTGTTTGATTCCGGCCCCGGGCAGCGCGCATCAAAATCAAGTCCGATATTCGAATGTCTCGGAATGCTCGATGAGCTCAATACACTTGTCGGTTGGTGTAAGGCGGGGTGTCCGGAAGATTTCGTGACACAAGAGCGAACGGTAAAAATTATTTTGCATGATGTACAAGACCACCTATTCACTCTGCAAGCAGAAGTGGCGGGCGCTCAAAAGTCGGTTCCGCTCTCGAGCGTCGAAATGCTTGGTGTAATGATAAATCGCATTGAAGCAGAGATGCCGCCCATAAAGACGTTTCTCGTGCCTGGCGGCACTGAGCTTTCTGCGCGACTCGATATCGCGCGTGCGGTTGCGCGGCGCGCTGAGAGGCGGCTTGTCACCCTGCATGAATCAGGAGAACGCATCGTGAGCGAGTCGAGTCGCGCGTATGCCAACCGCCTATCGTCACTTCTCTATGCGCTCACGCGTCTTGTGAATCATCGCGCGGGTGTTCCCGAAAATCCGCCTTCGTACAAAGACTCTCTATGATTCGCCGGTATGTCCCGAAGAATATGGACGAATTGGCGGCGTGGTACATGCGCTATATTTCGCCGCTCGCGCTCGTTGCGGGTTTTATCGCTGACAACCTCGTCCTTTTGCGCCGGATTGACGTCTGGACAAGCCACGCACTCTTGTTTGGGTACCTCGCAATTGCAGCTGTATCCATTATTGTATTGAATCTCATCACGACCGGTCGCATACGAACACCTTGGGTACTTAAAATAACCCCCCTCATTCCCGTCGTTACGCAATTCGCGTTCGGGGGATTATTTAGCGCATATCTCTCGCTGTATAGCAGAAGTGCCAGCTTCGCACTGAGCTGGATATTTGTTGTCATAGTTGCGTCACTTCTTTTAGGCAACGAACGTTTCGTACGTCTGTACATGAAATTTTCTTTTCAAGTGTCGATGTTTTTTGCCGTTCTTTTCTCATTTCTCATTTTCTTTTTGCCCATCGTGTTTCATAATATCGGGCCGCAAATGTTCATATTGAGTGGCATCACCAGTATCGCGGCCATCACCCTATTCTTACGTTTCATCGGGTACCTCATGCCGGAATTGCTGAGGCGGGAGCGGACGCGTGTAGCGCGGAGTATTGCAGTGATTTTTATCATCTTCAACATATTATTCTTCTCAAACGCCATACCGCCCTTGCCGCTCGCACTCAAAGCGGCAGGTGTCTATCATAGTGTAGAGCGAACCCAAGACGGCGTTTTCCATCTTGGTGCAGAATCCGAACCCTGGTATTTGAATTACATTCCGCACATTAGAATCTTCCATCACACCGTCGGCGAGAGTGTATATGCATACAGTGCAGTTTTTGCACCGACAGGAATTTCCACTGTGATTCTCCACGAATGGCAGAAGCATGACGAGGCAACTGGGGAGTGGCTGACGAAAGCCACGGTGCGCTATCCCATCATAGGAGGCCGCGACCGCGGGTACCGCGGGTACTCATTTATCAAAGATGCATCGGAAGGAAAATGGCGGGTCAATGTCATTACCCAGTATGGCCAACTTATCGGAAGGATTTCATTCACTGTTGTCGATGTCGCGGTTCCGGTTCCACTCGTTGACGCCACAAATTGAATCCACCGTGTCTCCTTGACGGCCTTCATGAATAGCCGACAATTGAGATATTGGCGGTCGACTTATTAACTTTGCGCATGGCATATATATGATAGAAAAATTCGCATGGGTGTTTGGAATCGTGTTTCTCGCGGTGGGTGTGCTCGGGTATGTTCCCGGTATTACCAGCGATGGGATGCTGCTCGGCCTCTTCCAGGTTGATGGTCTTCACAACATCATCCACATCGTCTCGGGTCTTGCGGCACTCGCTGCCGCGTGGGGTCTCTACGCCCCGCGGCTGTATTTCCGGGTGTTTGGGGTTGTCTACGCCTTGGTGACGGTTCTCGGATTCATTGGTGACGGCTCGGTTCTTGGCCTCATCATGGTCAACATGGCAGACAACGTACTCCATCTCGTAATCGCAGCCGCTGCTTTGTGGATTGGTTTCGGGGTGAAGGAGGGTGCGGCACCGATGGCACCATCGGTATAAGCCTCGTTTTCTTTTTCTGGAAACGCCGTCCGGATGGGCGGCGTTTCGTATCAGAGGTCGCGAGAGAGTCTTTTATTTGTTATAACTCGAATGTTCGATGGCGGCTATGGTGTAACGGTTAACACTGGAGCTTGTGGAGCTCTCGATTCGGGTTCAATTCCCGATAGCCGCCCAAAAGAAAAACTTTTGGGCGTCCAGCACTTAAACTGCTTTGCGTGCGTCGGGAATTGAACGCCGGAGCGATGCTCCCGTTTTCCTTACTGCGTAGCAGTTAGAAAAACGCAGTCCTTTAGGGTCCCGCAAACTTGCGGGACCGCGAGGCGGTGCCCAGGCCGAGTCCGCCGACGGGCGGACGAGAGCCGCGGGAAATTCCCGATAGCCGCCCCAAGGAAGAAGGTATAATGGCCTCATGCCGACGCTCGTGATAGTTCGCCTCGTCGCTATCGCAGCCCCTATATTTTTTATGATTGCGCTCATTCCGTATGTGCGGAATGATTTCGTGCTCGCGCTCATCTACATAGCGATTATCGGGGTCTCTTCTTTGCGGTACACTCGCCACGACTTCCTCTATCTCATCATCGGATGCGTCGTGCTCTTCGTCTCGGAGTACTTCTTTATTTCAACAGGCGTTGAGACGTTCGAGCGCAAGAGTCTGCTCGGTGTTATGCCTGTGTGGCTCCCGCTTCTGTGGGCGTATGTCTTTGTCGCCATAAAGCGCGGTATTGTAATTATTGAAAAATATCTGTAAACCTATGATGACCATCAGTCTCGTTATTCCGGCATACAACGAAGAGGAGTACATCGGTGCCTGCTTGGATTCCGCCCTGGAAAATAGCCACGGCAAATTCAAAGAGATAATCGTCGTCGACAACGCGTCTACTGATCACACTGGCGACATTGCGCGAAAGCGACCTGGCGTCGTCGTGATACGGGAAGACCGGAAGGGGACTGGACATGCGCGGCAAACAGGCCTAGAGCATGCGACAGGAGAATTTGTGGCTTATATGGATGCAGACACCCGCGTTCCTGAGCAGTGGTTCGGTATGGTCGAGGCGATATTCTCAAAAGACCCCGGTATTGTCCTCTTAAGCGGGCCGTACCGGTACTACGATTCGTCATGGTACAAACGGTGGACGCAGTATGCTCTCTGGTGGATTTCTGCCCCTCTCGTATATCGCTTGGTCGGATATATGGCGCTTGGAGGTAATATCGTCGTGAAGCGTGGCGCACTTTTGCGTGCCGGCGGGATAAGTCGCGATATCACATTTTACGGCGATGATACTGACTTGGCACGCAAGATGCACACGGTGGGTAAGGTGGTATGGAGGATGGATTTTTTTGTATACGCCTCGATGCGACGCTTCAATAATGGGGGGATTTTCAAAACAAATCTTATATACGCACTCAACTATATATGGCCGGTCGTCTTTAATCGCCCTTACACTTTAGGTCGTTAAGATATAAAACGCGTATGAATTCCACTGTAAAATCTTGGTTCGCCACATCGGTATTCGCACTTGCGGGGATAACGTCTGTGCTTTTCTATTCCATCGTCAGCCCGTTTCTTCTCCCACACGTCATTATCTATGCGGTTCTCGTTAGTAATACCTTTTTCTCGATACGTTTTTGGGGTGCACTTCAGCCCAAGGATACCAGGCAGTTTCTCGTCGATGCGGCGCTTGTCGTGACCTACCTCATGCTCGCATTTTCGATAGGTAAACCCTTTAACTTTGCACTTGCCGCACTTCTTCTTTTTACTGTCGCACCGCTCAAGTACATCCTTATGCGCGGACGTACTCAGCACGGAGCACTCGTGGAACACAAGATACTTCTCGATTCTCTCGGTATGTTTGCATGCATCGCGCTCGTACTCGGGTTGTTCCTAGGTAATGCACTCGAAGTCACGTGGCTCTTCGCCATCGGTTTCACGCTCGCCAATCTTTATCTCTTGTTCATTCGCCCGATGTATCGGATGTAGGCAGTGCACGATCCTTCCTCTTCGCTTCAAGCGCAGTCAGCATCTGCTCTGCTGCGGTCATAAATCGTGGATGGCCGCCGATTTCGCCGTGACCGCCGCGGATCGAGAGAAAGCCGTCAATCATTTTTGAGTTAACCATTTTGTCATTTTTTCTGTTTGGAATACCGGGTCGTCAACGCCGCTCATAATCACGATACCAATTCCTTTGTCATGTAATGTTTGGAGCAAATCTTCAATGCGGGTATGTGCCATCGCAAGTCCTTCTTGCACAGAACGAATGGGGTGCTCCAGGACGTATCCCATGAGACTTTCCCCCGCAGCCTGAGCGGCATGCTCTTCTTCGGGAGTTTTTGGAATTTCTGCGTAGTCTG
>CAMTYD010000029.1:0-9510 GCA_947085915.1 uncultured Parcubacteria group bacterium | reverse complement strand
TGACCCCATTCGTGTATATTCTGCATGTTAGTTAATCATACAACGATAGCAATATGGCACATACCAAGGCCGGTGGATCGGCACATAACCTGACAGATTCAAACCCGAAGTATCTCGGTATTAAACGCGCAGACGGTCAGAAAGTCGGTATCGGCGAGATAATCGTACGCCAGCGCGGCACCGCAATCATGGCAGGCAAAAACATCGGCATCGGTGTAGACCACACTCTCTACGCGCAAGTCGCAGGCACCGTACACTTCCGCTCGAAGCGCAAAGGAAATTTTGACGGGACGACCACTCGCCGCCGCGTCGTGGACGTCATATAAAAAATAAAGATTTTTCTTGTAGGACTTATAGACGCCTCGATATCTTCCGTATACGTTAGTTTTAAGCTATAGCTTGGAATTAACGTATCAGGACTGAGCAGTGATAACCAAGGTCAACTCTCCTTTCGCCTCTCCAAAGGCGATTTTGAGTTTATGCTCCCCTGTTTCTTTGTATGGCTTCTCGAGCGCAATCGCTTCGAGAGGAATCTTCGCACCCTTTTGTTCTTGAATCGCTTTCAAAATATCTGCGGCAGTAATTGATTTGAAGAGCCCGCCTTTCTCCGTCGCTTTTGCACGAATTTCGACTCGCGCGCCTTTCAAGCTGTGGACGGCTTCAGTGATTATTTTATTCTGCTGCTCCTTGGCCTCCCCTTCCCTCTTTTGGGTCGCGAGGTGTGCCGCGACTTTGTCGGGAGTAGCCTGCACCGCAAGTTTGCGCGGAATAAGGAAATTGAGCGCGTAGCCGTCTGCGACTTCTTTCATCGTGCCGTGCTGGCCGACCTTCGCGACATCTTTGAGGAATATAACTTTCATTTCCTTATCCTATACGAAAAGAGGCTTCGAGCAAAACCGCCTCCATTCAGACTACATCGCCTTCAGCATCTCGACCGCCTTATCCATCTGCGGGTCTTTCTTTGCTTTGATATCCTCTTCCGTTATTTTCACCTCCACATCGGGTGCTATCCCCTCTTGCGGAATGGGCGAACCATTCGGAGCGAGCCAGCGCGCGACGGTAATCTTGAGCGCTGTGTCGGGAGTAATTTCCACGAGTTCTTGCACTGAACCTTTGCCGAAGGTGTTCGTACCGACGAGCTTCGCGATGCCGTGGTCGTGCAGCGCATCTGCGAGTATTTCAGAGGCAGATGCGGAGCCACGGTCTACGAGTACCACCATTTTGAGATTACTGTTGAATACATTGTATCCAAGCGAGCGGTGGACGACATTTGCCTGATGTCCCGCATAATCCTCAGTGACAACAATCTTGCCGAGCGGCAGAAACCAGCTCGCCATATCTACCGAAGCTCCGAGGTAGCCTCCGGGATTACCGCGCAAATCGAGTACGAGCTTCGTGTAGCCGGACTCGACAAACTGGCGGAGTGCATTGCGGAACAAATCGGGAGAGGTGGAGGTAAATGTCGCCACCTCGATGACGTACACGCCGTCTGGCCGCGCCGTCGTCGTGACGACGGGGACATTGATGACCTCGCGTGTGACTTTTATTTCGCGTGATTCGGTCCATCCTTCACGCAAGACCACAAAGGTAACGACGGTGCCCTTGGGGCCGCGAATCTTTTTGACCGCCTGCGCGACGTCCATCCCCTTGGTTTCAGTGCCGTCAATCTTGAGGATGATGTCGGCACTCTTCATACCTGCCCGTTCGGCGGGAGTCCCCTTCAGAGGTGAAACCACCGTGAGAATCTCATCGCGCACTGCCACTTCCATACCGACGCCCTCGAAGCTGCCACTCATGTCGGATGCAAATTGTTCGTTTTCGGAAGGCGGCAAGAAGAAGGTATACGGGTCGTCGAGAGATGCCGCGAGGCCGCTTATCATGCCCCATACACGCTTCTGGTTGTCGTCCATGCTCGACGTCGAGCTCGCGACGATTGGAGTCGAGCTTGCGACAGATACGGGTACAAATTTCTCATTGATGACAGCCCATGCTTTCCATACCGGAGAGAAGTCTACATCAGCAGGCGGAGCTTCCGAGAGTGAAAGCGCCGCAGACGCAGGCATGCCCACCTTTGTTCCTGCCGCCAAGAATCCGCCGCCAAATGCCAAGGCAGCAATGAGGACGCCGCCTAGGACAAGCGCCGCGAGTGAAAGTGTATATTTGTTTTCGTTGCCGTACATTCGCACGATTATCGCACAAGAAAAGAGAAGCAAGAAGTCCTGCGACCCGTTATCCCACAATGCGCCGAATGCCGCGTAGGAATACGGTATAGTTCCTGCATGATGGTTGATACGTTTGCGCAAATCGGCATTCTCATAGGAATTGCAACGGCTGTCTCTCTCGTGATGCGGCTTCTCAGGCAGCCGCTTATCGTCGGACACATCATTACGGGATTCCTCGTGGGCCGCTATGCGCTCGGACTGTTCCAAGATATCGAAACGCTCGAGCTCTTCAGCCAGCTCGGCATCTCCTTTCTGCTCTTTACGGTGGGTTTGAGCTTAAATCCGAAGCTCTTCCGCGATTACGGGTGGGTCTCTATTGCGACAGGATTCGGGCAGGTCATCCTCACGGGCGGCGTCGGCATTGCTATCTGTATGCTCCTCGGATTCGGTTGGATTGCCTCGCTGTATGTGGGTGTCGCGCTCGCATTCAGCAGCACCGTCATCGTCTTGAAGCTCCTCTCTGATAAGGGCGACCTCGACAAACTCTACGTGAAGCTTTCCATCGGTTCCCTCTTGCTGCAGGACCTCATCGCCATCGTTCTTCTTTTTGCCATACCGTTTGTATCGGGTTCGCAAGGCAACGGAATTGATTTGGTCCGTATGCTCGCGCTGGGTGTCTGCGCGGGACTTGCGGTATTCCTCTTCTCGCATTACGTGGTGCGCTACCTTCATACGTACCTTACGCGTTCGCAAGAGCTTCTCTTCCTCTTTGCAGTTTCTTGGGGCATGGGCATATCAGCACTCTTCGCGACAATCGGTTTCTCTCTCGAAGGAGGGGCGCTCATTGCGGGCGTCGCACTCTCGACCATCCCGAGCAGGCACGAGATAAGCGCCCGCTTGGCACCGCTACGCGATTTCTTTATTGTGCTTTTCTTTATTTTGCTCGGTGGCCGCATGGTCGTTGAAAATTTCAGCGAAGTCCTTATCCCCGCACTCATTCTTTCTGCGTTTGTGCTCATCGGTAATCCCCTCCTCCAGCTCATCGTGATGGGAGCACTCGGCTACCGGAAAAAGACAGGCTTTCAGACCGGTATGATGGCGGCACAAATCAGCGAATTTTCTCTTATCTTGGTCGCGCTCGGCGTCTCGCTCAACCAAATCGCGCCGAATATTCTCACGATGGTCACCGTGGTCGGCCTCGTGACCATCTTTATTTCCAGCTACCTCATTCTCCACTCCGATACCATCTACAAGTACCTTGCTCCCTATCTGAGCATCTTCGAGCGCAAGGACGCAAGAGAGCGCTCTCCCCGCAGAAAATCGTACTCAGCCATCCTGATTGGCGGCGGACGCATCGGGTTTGATTTCATAACGCTCTTCAAAGAGCAAGAGCTCTCCTTCCTCGTCATCGAGCATGACCCTGAGATAATCGCACAGCTGATTCACGACAAGGTGCCGTACGAATTCGGCGATGCGGGCGACCCGGATTTTCTCAATGAACTGAATCTCGGTCAGGCAACCCTGGTTGTTTCTACGGTCCCCGAGCTGGAGACCAACCGCCTCGTACTGGCGGCAGCCAAGCGTGACGACAAAGACCCTGTCGTTATGCTCGTGGCGCATCGCATCGACGACGCGCTCGAACTCTATGAGGAAGGCGCGGACTACGTTATTCTTCCGCATTTCCTTGGCGGTACGTACGCCACAAATCTTGTACATCAATTTACAGAGCACGCATCGAAGCTCCAGACAATCCGAGAGAAGCACATCGCGCACTTATTGGCACGGACTGCTCACCGCCAAGAACACCCGGAGCTCCGTCACACTCGCGAGTAAGCTTCCGCGAATCCGCGGTATCGAGGGAGGACTGATTTGGTATACTACTAGTACATGTGGTTCACCTCTTGGTTCAAGAAAAAGAAGCAGGCCGGCCTACCCCTCTCCTTCCACAACACGTTGGGCAATGAGAAGCAGCGCTTCATGCTCCCGCCGCAAGCGAAAGAGGTGCGTATGTACAACTGCGGCCCGACGGTCTACGGCCGGCAGCACATCGGCAATCTCTCTATGTTTGTCTTCACCGATATCCTCCGCCGTACGCTCGAAGCAAATGACTTCCCTGTAAAGCAGGTCATCAATTTCACCGACTTCGGACACCTCACCTCCGATGGCGACGAAGGCGACGACAAGATGACGACGGGTATGAAGCGTGAGGGACTCAAACCAACGCTCGAGAACATGCGCGCCCTTGGTGAAAAGTACGCGAATCTTTTCTTGGAAGATATCCGCACGTTGAATGTGGAGGTGGACAAAATCACCTTCCCCCGGGCGAGCGATTTTATTCCGGCTCAGATAGCAATGATTCAGGCGCTGGATGAAAAGGGATACACGTACCAAGGAAAGGCGGGGGTCTACTTTGATACTTCACGCTTCCCTGAGTATGGGAAGCTGGGTGACATCAATCTCGAAGGGCTCCGCGCGGGTGCGCGGGTGACCGCGAGCGAGGACAAGCGTAACCCTACTGATTTTTTGCTTTGGAAATCCGACAAAAAGCTCGGGTGGGAGAGCCCATGGGGTCTTGGATTCCCCGGCTGGCACATTGAATGCTCAGCGATGATACGCGCCACCTTGGGCACGCAGATAGATATACATACGGGCGGGATTGAGCACATTCCCGTGCATCACAACAACGAAATCGCTCAGTCCGAGTCTGCGACAGGCAAAAAGCCGCTCTCCCGCTTTTGGCTTCACCGCGCGCACCTGCAACTTGAAGGAGCGAAGATTGCAAAGTCTGAGGGCAATGTGGTGTATCTGTCGGACATCCTTGAGCGCGGGTTCCACCCGCTGGCGCTCCGTTACCTGCTTCTCGGATCTCACTACCGCAACAATTCAAATTTCACCTGGGAAGCACTCGGTGCGGCACAGACCGCATTCGGCAAACTCCTCGCGCTGCGCCTTACTCATGCGGATGTGACACCGGGAAATATTTCTCAGCATTGGGGGCTGCAAATAATGCGCCGGATCAATGACGACCTTGATACACCGGGTGCTCTCGGCCTCCTGTGGGAAATGACCAAAGACGGCTCGCTCTCCCCTGCTGATTTGCTTGCGACCCTCTTCTACGCAGATCAAGTATTCGGACTCCAGCTAGAAGATCCTCAAGGAGAAGCGCGTAAGCTCGCTGCACAATATTTGAGAGAAGAAGTGACGGATTCTGAGCTGCCTGTCGAAATTCAAGCATTCATCAAAGAGCGCGACGAGGCACGCAGGGAGAAGAGTTGGCAACGCGCCGATGAGCTGCGCACCCAGATAGAAGCCGCCGGATACACTCTGGAGGACATCGGCGACACTTCCCGCGTCCTGAAGCAATAATCTCTTCCTATACTAAGATTACGCTATAGCGTAGGTGTAGCATAGAAGGCTTATTCTTCGATAACAAAATTTACGAGCCTGCCGGGCACCACTATGGTGCGAAGAATGTTCTTGCCTTCGAGTCTGTCTGCAACCGCTGCTTTGGCCGCCGCCTCTTGAGTGGCTTTGTCGGCGCCTTGGGCGACACTCGTCTCACCTCGGGTTTTACCGTTTATCTGTACCGCAATTTGTACCGTCTCGCTCTTGAGGCGTTCTTCGTCAAATCCCGGCCATGCGGTTTTGTGTATTGATTTCTTCTGTCCGTGTATGCTCCAGAGCTCTTCCGTGATGTGTGGAGCAAACGGTGCTAGCAGTATCAGAAATCGCTCCCACTGGCTCTTTCCGAGTGATGCTTCTTTATCAACTGCATTGAGGAATACCATCAGCGCACTTATAGCAGTGTTAAATTTCAAGGCCGTGATATCTTCGCCGACCTTTCTTATTGTCTTGTGAAGCAGATTTTCGAGAGCCGGATTTTCCGCCTTACCCACTTTCTCCTGAGTGCGCCACATACGCTCGAGGAAGCGTCGCATGCCCACTACCCCATCCGGATTCCACGGATAGGTACCGACTTCGTTGTAGGGCCCGATAAAGGCGAGATACATGCGCACGGTGTCGGCTCCGAGCTGAGCGACGACCTCGTCGGGGTCTATGACGTTGCCGTGCGATTTGCTCATCTTTTGGTGGTCGGGTCCGAGAATAATCCCTCGGTTCATGCGGCGGGTATACGGCTCGGCATCGGCGACCAATCCCAGGTCATAGAGTGCCTTTTGCCAGAAGCGCGAGAAGAGTACGTGGACAGTCGTGTGTTCAGCACCGCCCAAATAGAGGTCTACTGGCATCCAGCTGCTGAGCTTTTTCCCATCGGCGAATTTCTTTTTGTTCTGCGGGTCGGTGTAGCGAAGGAAATACCACGAGGAATCCACGAAGGTGTCGAAGGTGTCGGTCTCACGCTCGGCTTTTCCTTTGCATTTCGGACACTTCACCTGCACGAATTTCTTCACCTTGGCGAGCGGCGATTTACCGCTTCCCTCGGGTAGATAATCTTTGACCTCGGGCAATTTCACCGGCAAGTCTTTGTCGGGCACGGGTACAGCGCCACACGTGGGGCAATGAATTATAGGTATGGGCACTCCCCAGTAGCGCTGGCGGGAAACTATCCAATCACGGAGTTTGTACGCCTTGGTAATGCGGCCAAATTTCGTACTCACGAGCGGAATCGCTTCTTCGCTCGTCATTCCCGAGAATTCGTCTGAATCGTACAGAATGCCTTTTCCCGTAAAAGGTCTTCCGTGCAAGCGATCCCACGCCGCGCGCCAGTCGTCCCTATTCAGGAAGCCATCTATCTGTTCAGGCGTCATCCATTCCATCTCATGTTCGGCTTTCTCTTCGGGCGAAACCTCCTCTCTTGTCAGATCCTCAAGCTGAAATAAGAACGGGATATATCCGGAATCGGTATTCCGCTTGTACTTTACGCTGTAGAAATGGCTATGGATGACACCACCCAGCGACCTGACCAGTTTGACCTTGGTGTATCCCGTCTCTTCCCGGATTTCCCGTACCGCAGTTTCTTCAGGCTTCTCGTCTCCTTCAAGACCGCCTGAGAGGAATCCATGTACGTTGGTTGGTTTATAGGTGATAGCGAGATATTTCTCTTCCGTCGGGTGTTTTATGATTGCCATGACGGCCCGCCGCTTCACAAGCGGCAAGTCAGGCCTCAACGCATCGGCACCGGATGTCTTTATTGATAGGGGTTCAAGCGTTTCTTTCAGCGGGATTCCATACTTCGTCGCGAAGGCGACATCGCGCTCATCGTGTGCATCACCAAACAATGCTCCCGTACCGAAGGTCGCTATAGCGAAATCAGCCACCCATAGGGGGATTTCTTTACCCGTAGTCGGGTTGATTGCTTTCACTCCTTTGAGTTCGACGCCGGTCTTCTCTTTATCAGCGGCGAGGCGCTCTATCTCCTTTTTCTTGGACGCCGCGTCAACGTATTTCTGAACTTCGTCGTTATTCTTTAAAATCGTTTTGTGTCCGAGCGCGAGTTTGACCCACGGATGCTCGGGAGCTAAGACGAGAAATGTCCCGCCAAAGAGCGTATCAGGGCGAGTTGTAAAGACGGTGATAGTGGGGCGCAGCCAGCGTAGCACCGACAATTCTCTCTTGCCGGTAAAATGTGGTTCTTCGGAAGCAAGTCGCTCCCCTTTTACGCCAAGCAAGGTCTCCAGACGTTTGAACTGTTCATCTGAGACCGCGTAATCGCGCGGATCGTGGAGGAGTTGTATCGTTTTCACGTTGGCATGTATCTTTTTGACGTCAAATTTCCATTTGAATGTCTTCTCAAATGGACGCGAGTTATCTTTGAACTTCGTGTCGGCAAAGCCACCCGCCAGCACGAGGCGCGCTATCGGCTTCGCGAGCTTCTCTACTACTTTCATTGCGAGTGGGGCACCGAGACTGTGGCCAAACAAAACCGTTTGCTCACCGTAGTTGGTTGCCTTAAGTGCTGCGGCAACTTGCTCGGCTTCTGATGGATTGTCTGTATTGGGGAGCTTGGGGATGATGACGGTATGCCCCTGTTTTTCAAGCTCGGATTTCCAATGGAGAAACCGCGGCATGTCCGGCGTGCCGCCGTAGCCATGCAGAAGCACATACGTGTACTTCTTGATATCGGCTGCAATATTCAAAGGAAAATCAATTTCCGCGCCTTCGGAGCGGCCTATCCAATTGCGCTGGGATTCCTTTATCTGCTCCGGCCAATCAAGTGGTTCGAGGTCATCTACCAGCCTGTCGGCGTAGTCGGTAATTCTGAGATTCCACTGGAGCATCTCGCGCTGAATCACCTCAGAGCCGCACCGCTCGCATTTGCCCGCAATCACCTGTTCATTCGCTAGCACGGTCTTGTCTTTGGGACACCAATTCACCGCTGTCTCCTTGCGATATGCCAAACCTTTTTTGAAAAATTGTAAGAACATCCATTGCGTCCACTTGTAGTACCGCGGGTCGATGGTCTGGACTTCGCGCGACCAATCGAAGGAAGCACCCATCGAGGCAATCTGCTTTTTCATGTAGGCGATATTGCTATCCGTCCACCCACGCGGATTGATGCCTCGCTTGATGGCCGCATTTTCTGCAGGAAGTCCGAAGGCATCGAAGCCTATCGGGTACAGGACATTCTTCCCCTGCATGCGCATGGCACGTGCGAGGATATCGGGCGCAGCAAACGCGTACCAATGTCCTACGTGGAGGTTGCCCGACGGGTATGGGAATTCGACGAGAAGGTAGAAATTGTCCTTACCCGGAGCCTTATCGGGAGTGGTGTAAATCTTGTTTTTCGTCCAGAAAGTCTGCCACTTTTTCTCGATTTTCTTGTGGTCGTAATTCGACATAGAATCAACGTATCATACTCTAAATTAAACAAAAACTCCCACGGAAAAGTGGGAGTTTTTGTTTAAAACTAGATGTTTTTCTGGTAGGGAGGATACCTCTCCGGGTCAATAGTCCGGTCAAAACACACCTCCCCTGCGGCATGCTGCCAATTGTCCTCAATACTCTCGCCTCCTCCCATCGTCGGATCTTTAGCAGCCGGGATAGGGCGCGTCTGCATGCCTGTTGTTCCGCCATCTGCTGCAAACGTCGCGCAGAGCTTAAACGACATTGTGCCGCTCGTCTCGTATTTGTACGAAGCCTGAGTTTCCGGATCGACAGGAATGATGTTGTTGGTTATCGGGTCGTTGAGCTCAGCGAGTGTCTTCGGCAATTTTTCTTTCTGCTGCCAGAAATTCACGATTTGCCACTGAATCTCCTGGAGATTCTGCACTCGGATAGCGTCCTGCTTTTGTATGCGCATTTGCTGTGGAGTACCGACAATGAAGAATCCGGCGATTATGGTGCCGAGGACGAGTACGCCGACTGCCCAATTGACCATCCGTGCACGCAT
>CAMTYD010000028.1:0-48730 GCA_947085915.1 uncultured Parcubacteria group bacterium | reverse complement strand
TCTTCCGATCTGAATGGTAAGTATCGCGTACTCGTCGCGACAGACATCGCTTCACGCGGTATCGACGTGAAGGGGATTGAGCTCGTCATCAATTACGACTTGCCGATGGATACCTCGGATTACGTTCACCGCATTGGCCGCACCGCACGCGCGGGAGCCGAGGGTCATGCCATCTCATTTGCGGAGCCACATCAGAAGCGCGAGATACGCGATATCGAGAATCTCATCCGAAAGACGGTGCCCATCACCGCACTTCCTGCATTGCCACCCGCGCGCGCTGCACAACCATACGTAGACGACGACCGGCCACGAAGATTTTCACGCCCACAACCGGGAGGCTACACTCCAAGAGGAGGTTCCGGCTTCGGAAGCCGTCCACGCAGCTCTTCCTCTCGCTCCTCGTCATCGCGTGCACCATCCCGCGGCCCCCGTCGTTTCTCGCGTTAGGTGAGTTGTATGTACTCATAAACTCCGGTCGGTGTTTATAAGTACATAGTTCCGAAATAATGTCCGGACTCCCGACACGGGCACGGATTTTCCTCCTTTCATGTCTTCACGTGAAAAACTTGCATAAAAATCTATACTGTTGCATAGTGGGCACATTACCACCCGATATTAACAATAGGTCAAGCAAAAAAGACTGGCAGAGAGCCACATTTTAGATACTTATGAACAAAATCATCGTTTCCTCGCTCGTAATCGTCATCGCGTTTGGGGCAAATGTCGCCTCGGCTCAAAGCTATTTCCCGACTTACACCTACGGCCCGACCACGTATCAGACACCGGCGCAGACGGCTTATCAACCGTACCAAACCACATATCAGCAGCCGTACTACGGTGCCTGCGTTAATCTCGTATCTGACCTCTCGTACGGCTCAAGCGGAGCCCAAGTCAGACTTCTGCAGACCTTCCTCGTGAGCCGCAATTATCCCGGTGGCGGTGCGTGGATGATCACGGGCAATTTCAGACTAGCGACACAGACAGCGGTTCGAAATTTCCAGATGGAGCAGGGATTGTCACAGACGGGAGTCGTTGATGCTTCGACACGCGCAGCCATCGCACGCGTAAGCTGCCTGCCCGGCCAGGGTGGCGGGTCTTCGGGATACAATAATTACAGTCCGTACAATTATTCGACAGTCCCGACGTACACGTACAACAACAATAATAATTACAACAACAATACGAACACGAATTGTTACTACACGTATCCCTACACTTGTAACAACAACACGAACAACTACGGCTACGGAGTTACGCTTACCTCGCTCTCGCCGGTTTCCGGTCAGGCGGGTACGAGCATCACCATCTATGGTACGAATCTCGACTATTACAACAACACCGTCTACTTCGGGAATCAGCCAATCGCAAATGTCCCATCGATCAACGGAACATCTCTGACGGTCACCGTACCGGTAGCAGCCACTCCCGGTAGCCTTGGTGTCTACGTCACGAATTCCCGTGGTACGAGCAATACGCTCACGTTCAGCGTCATCGCAACGTACGGTTGTAATACCTATCCGTACAACTACGGTTCTTACGGCTCGACATACTGCCCACCCACCACAAACAATCCAAACATCACGTACCTCAATCCGACATCCGGCGCAGTCGGTAGCACGGTCACCATCTATGGCTCAGGATTTAGCTACTCGGGTAACACCGTCCGCTTCGGAGGTGGCATCATTACGGGCTTGAGCTCGTTTGACGGCCGCACCATCTCGTTTGTCGTCCCTTCACAGCTTTCGGGTTCGACATCGCAGTACGTAACCCTCGGAACCTACAATGTATCGGTCTCCACTGCTAATGGTCAGACGAGCAACGCGCTTCCTTTCTCGGTGACGTCCACAGGCGGCTCATATGGAGCGCCGATTATCTCGAGCGTCAACGGTCCGACATCGCTTACCACAGGCACTTCGGGTACATGGACTATCGTCGTGAACAACCAGAACAATACCTACCTCACGACTTCGGTTCGCTGGGGGGATGAGGGCGCGTACACTTACAGCTCTTCTCCGCAGACAACCTACGTCTCCGGCACAAATACTCTTACTTTCACTCACACATACAACACCCCGGGTACTTACAATGCAGTATTCACTGTTGCGAATAGCTCAGGTCAGCAAAACACCGCGACGGCATCGGTCACGGTCACAGGCAGCAACACTTCGGGCAATGTCTCACTCTCGTACCTCACGCCGACCTCGGGTCGCGTGGGTACTCAGGTGATGTTGCAGGGGACAGGATTCAACGCGCTCGATAACACCGTGCGCTTCGGCATCGGCGGCACTCTTCACGTACCTTCCTTCAACAACGGCACGACCATCTACTACACGATTCCGGCGTACGTCTCGCCATGTGACATCGTGATTCCGAGCAGCAACACGGTATGTGCGCAAAACGTCCAGCAGATTGTCCCGGGTCCTGTACAACTCTACGTGACGAATAGTGCGGGTACGACTCAGACGTTGATGTTCCAGGTGCAGCAATAGCTGACACCGCCGCGAGGCGCCCGTAGGGGCCGAGTGTCTGCCGGAGGCAGATACGAAGAGTGTCATGCCCGCACGAACACGTGCGGGCGGGAAGGTGAATTTCCCATACTTCGGTGCATAATACCCATCTATGCACTTCGTCCGTAGGTACTATCGGATCGGATTTGTCGCGTTGCTTGGCTTCATCGTGCTGGCGATGATGGTGCCCATATTGATGCGTTTTTTTGTTGACCGGTATATAGCCCTTGCCGTCGATGAAGTCCCGGATACTGAGGTCGCCCTTGTCCTAGGAGCATCTGTCTTTCGCGGCGTCCCATCTCCCATACTCGCCGAGCGTGCAAATGCAGCGATTACACTCTACAAAGCAGGCAAGGTGGGAAAGATTCTTGTGACGGGTGATAACGGTGCTCTCACGCACGATGAGGTTACCCCGGTACGGAAGTATCTCCTTGGCGCAGGAGTGGAACCGGAAGATATTTTCCTCGACCATGCAGGATTTGATACGTACAGCAGCATGTATCGCGCGCGCGAAGTGTTTCTCGTACGCTCAGTCACGATTGTTACTCAGGATTTTCATCTCCCGCGCGCGCTCTGGATAGCGCGACAGCTGGGGCTTGATGCATACGGCGTTGTCGCAGAAGGAGGAGAACGCTCGCCCTCTGATTACATGCGTGAAATTCCCGCATCCATAAAAGCGTTTCTAGATGTGCTCATGAATCGTCAGCCGAAATATCTGGGACCGACAATCCCACTCTCCGGCGACGGAAAAGAGACCTGGTATTAGAATTTCTCTGCCCGGGATTCTTTATCCTCACGTCTGCCGCGCTGTGCCGCCTGTAATTTTTGCTACACTAGGACGTCATAGAAGATATGACCCGGTAGTGTAATGTGCCTTGGGTTTCAACATCGTATGCAAACAAACAGTGACCGTATCCAAAGTGCAACCTTCGACCGCTCATGTATCACACCGCGGCAGAACGGCGTGCCGTCTGCCGCAAAGGCACATTCTACTAACCGGGTATGAGATATTCCTTACTCTTTTTGTCTGCATTATTTTTCGCATTGCCGCTTCAGACATCGGCCGCGACTTCATTCGAAGTGACGGGCTGGATACCATACTGGCGCGTGGCTACAGGTACGACGAATACCTTGCCGCATTTAGATAAACTTACCGAGGTCAATCCGTTCGTGTTTACGCTCCGAGGCGACGGTACGCTTTTTGACAATGGCACCCCTACTGATGAGCCTCTCTGGCTCGCATTCAATGCGGAAGCCAAAAATAAGGGCGTACGGGTGATACCGACCTTGATGTCGGGAGACCGCGAAACAATGCACAAGGTCTTGAGCGACCAAGTACTGCGAACTCGGCTCGTCAACGAAATCGGCACGCTCGTAAACACGCGCGGCTACGACGGCATAGACATAGACTTTGAGTTCAAGTACGCCAAGACCAAAGACCACTTCTCGGCCTTCCTCAAAGAGCTCAAACAGGAGTTGGGCAACAAATGGTTGATGTGTACTATTGAGACTCGCATACCGGACTCCGACCGATATTATGGTACAAGCATTCCGGCGGATACCGGGATCTTCTCAAACGACCTTCAGGTAATAAATCAGCATTGCGACCGTGTACGACTCATGGCGTATGACCAGCAGCGCATTGACCGTAAGCTCGCGGCAGAAGTCGAGGCAACCGGGGAACTCCACGGGCCCGTCGCTGACCCGCGCTGGGTGGAGAAGGTCGTGAACCACATGTCGAAGGATATCGATAAAAATAAGATACTTATCGGCGTGCCTACGTACGGGTATGAGTATGCGGTCACGACTTATGCAAACAATGAGCACGTGTACGACATTCTTTGGACCTTCAATCCGGGGTACGCGCTACCCATAGCTCAGCAACAAGGTATTACGCCGGTACGTAATTCCTCCGGTGAGATGTACTTCACCTACTTCACGAATTTCCCCACATCAACGACTCCCATGTCACAAACTCAACTGGGAAATGCGGCGGCAGCTGCAGCGAGCACGTTTGCGACCCAGCAAAATTCTAATGTCACATATCGGATGCTTACATGGCCGGACGCACAATCGATGCAGCAGAAGATAGATCTCGCCAAGAGGCTCGGCGTCCGCGGCATCTCGATATTCAAATTCGATGGTGGGCAGGACCAGAATACGTGGAACGTGCTCGCGGGTGTCGCCATTAAAGACCCGAACGACAAGCCCGCCGTCCCCGCGCCAAAAATCACGGCTGCACAAATCATCCGCACTCTTCGTATGGGCTCTGTCGGCGAGGATGTCCGCACGCTGCAACGACTTCTCAATTCAGATGCGGCAACCCGCGTCGCCTTGAGCGGCGTCGGGTCACCGGGCAACGAGACTACTCGCATAGGTTCGCTCACGGTACGGGCGATACAGAAGTTCCAAGTGAAATATGGCATCGCAAAGCCGGGTGTCGCGGGGTATGGCCAAATCGGGCCCAAGACACGTGCGAAGCTCAACGGAATGCTTGTGGCGATGTAAGGCAAATATGCAGCAGTATTTTGGCAACGGCTAGTCCAAGACTCGAATGTGTTCATTCGCTCGCGAATCCACAGATTCCATTGGATGCAATCTGTGGGTTCGTGTATACTGTGCGGATTATGCCACCAGCAACAGCTCGCGATTATTCGGCTCTGTATCTTCCAATCTCTATTGTCATCGCGGGTATTCTCGTCGGCGGCGGTTTGTATCTCGGCCTTTCAAATGGCGGCCCGGTCTCACAAGGCGGTGAACCCACAGTCGCTGTAGACATCAAAGATGTGAAAATCGATGGTGCCCCTTACATCGGCAATAAAGACGCGAAAGTCGTACTTGCATACTGGTCTGACTATCAGTGTCCTTACTGCAAAGCTGTTGAAACGGGCGGCATCCCTCAGATACCTATAGAGGCGGCACTCCCTGGGGTTATCAAAGAGTATGTGGATACGGGCAAGCTCAAACTAGTATTTAAAGACTTTGCATTCTTGAGCGAAGATTCCACGACTGCTGCACTTTACGGCCGGTCCGTGTGGATCCTCTATCCTTCGAAATATTTTGAATGGCGTGAGGCTATGTACAAGGCTCAGGACGAAGAGCATGGTGGTTTTGGCAATGAGGCAAGCATTGTGACGCTCACGAAAGGTATTTCGGGAATGGACGCAGCAAGAGTAAAAGCAGATGTGGCGGCAAACAAAGAAAAGTATCAGGGCGAAATAGACGCAGACCGGGTCGAGGCAGGCAAGTTCGGTATCAGCGGCACTCCGGGCTTCATCACGGGCAAGACGCTCATCCCGGGCGCTGCCGAACTCTCGACTTTCAAGAGCGCCATCGACCCGCAACTCTGATTCAATTTGTTGACTAAAAGCTTCAAATAAGGCACAATTGAGCCTCGGTGCCTCGGCAACGAGGCATTTTGCTTTAAACACCATGGAAATCCGAAACATAGCTATTATCGCTCACGTCGACCACGGAAAGACGACCCTCACCGATGCTATCCTGAAACAGACTGGCGTCGGCGAAGAGGGGGTGTCAATGGACTCAAACGCGCTCGAACTCGAGCGCGGCATCACCATATATTCCAAGAACGCCGCTATTTTCTACAAAGACACCAAAATCAATATCGTCGATACGCCGGGCCATGCCGACTTCGGTTCAGAGGTTGAGCGCGTGCTCCGCTCGATCGACTCAGTGCTGCTCGTCGTCGATGCGCAGGAAGGGCCGATGCCTCAGACGCGATTCGTGCTCAAGAAGTCACTCGAGCTCGGGCTCCGTCCGATTGTCGTTATCAATAAGATAGACAAGCCTGCGGCAAATCCCAAGCGAGCCGAAGAACAGGTTCTTGAGCTTTTCCTCGAGCTCGGCGCGTCCGATCTTCAGGCGGAATTTCCCGTCGTCTATGCGATCGGCAAACAGGGTATCGCCAAGCGCCTCCTCGAAGATGAGTCCTGTGATCTCTTTCCTCTCCTCGACGTCGTACTCGAGCATGTGAAGCCGGCATCCGAAGGACATAGCCTTGCGGAGCCGCTTCGTGCGCAGCCGTTTAATCTCGGATACGACAACTTTCTCGGTCGTCTCGCTATCACACGCATTTACGAAGGCACCCTGAAGATGGGCGACACGGTGTTCGTGAAGAAGCCTTCCGGCGAGACCCGCGCGGGCAAGATTACCAAGATGTACACGTTCCGCGGGCTTAAAAAAGAGGAGGTAACGGAAGTGCAGGCGGGCGACATCGTGCTCATCGCAGGACTCTCCGATATCTTCATCGGCGAGACCATAACCAATGACCAGAATGTCGAACCGCTTCCGGCGATTGCGATTGATGAGCCGACCATCACACTCAACTTTCTCGTCAACAACTCTCCGTTCGGCGGGCGCGAAGGAAAATTCGTCACCACGCGCCAAATCCGCGACCGGCTCGAGAAAGAACTCGAGATCAACGTGGGACTCCGCGTCGACTTCTCCGGAGGGGATACCTTCAAGGTATCCGGCCGCGGCGAACTGCACATTGCAATTCTCGTGGAGAACATGCGCCGCGAAGGATTTGAACTCCAGGTGTCACAGCCTCAGGTCATCATCCGCGAAGAGAATGGACAGAAAATGGAGCCCTATGAGGAGGTCATCGTCGACACGCCGAGCGAATATCAGGGCTCGATCATTGAACGACTCGGGACGCGCAAGTTTGTCATGAAAGACATGAAAGTGCACGACGACAGCGTCCGTCTCATCTTCGAAGGCCCGACTCGCGGACTCCTCGGCTACAAAAATCAGTTTGTACTCGATACGAAGGGCGAGGGAATTCTCTCGAGTCGCGTCATCGGATTCAAGCCACACGCGGGAGAAATCAAGAAGAAACAGGTGGGCTCAATGATATCGATGGCAAGCGGCAAGGCACTCGGATTCTCACTCTGGAATTTGCAAGACCGTGGCGTCATGTACATCGGTCCCGCTGTGGAGGTATACGAGGGTATGGTTATCGGCAATACATCCAAGGGTGAAGAGATGATGGTCAATCCGACAAAAGGGAAACAGCTCAGCAACATGCGCTCCAGCGGTGCTGACGAAGCAATCAACCTCATACCTCCATTCGAGCTCACCATCGAACGCGGTCTCGAAGTCATGACCGAAGATGAGTATTTGGAAATCACACCGGCCTCTGTCCGTCTCAGAAAACAGGCACTTACAGAAATTGACCGTTCACGTTCACGCCGGGGATAAATTTGGTATAATTGAAGGCCGCGTAAAAGTTGACGGTACGCGGCATGATTTCGCAAAATCAGATGAAGAAGCCGATGCCAGAAAACGAAGAAGGATTCAAGGAAATGCTCTCACCTGAAGAGTACGCGGTTCTTCGTGAGAAGGGGACGGAGGCACCTTTCTCAGGTGAATACGTGCACGAAAAAGCCGACGGTACCTATGAATGCAAAGCCTGCGCCAACCCGCTTTTTTCCTCTGATGCAAAATTCGACTCCGGTACCGGATGGCCGTCTTTTGACACAGCGCTCCCAGGTGCAATCGAGCAGCACGTAGACAGTGCGCACGGCATGGTGCGTACAGAGATTACGTGCGCCCGGTGTGGCTCGCATTTGGGTCACGTGTTTGATGATGGTCCCACCTCGACAGGAAAAAGATATTGTATAAACTCAGTATGTTTGGATTTAGAAGAAAGATAATCACATTGTATGAATAACAAAGTATTGATAGCTATCGTCGCGCTCTTGCTTCTTGGCGGAGGATATTGGTTCTATATCGATTCTCAGAATGAAGCGACAGAGAACGTGAGGCTTGCGGAGGGCTCTGCTGCGCAGGATCCGAGCACCCTCAGCGATGCGAACATGATGCCGACGAACAATCCTGCAATGAACGGCACGTGGAAGAGCAAGGAAGACGCAAAATTTAGCCGTGAGTTCACTGCCGATGGTACGGTGACCGACCGCTATCTGGGTGATGCTTCGGCGACCTTGACCGGTACGTATATGATTGTCGACCCGCTCGAAGAGCCTACAGGAGCCCTCGGCAACGTCCCCGTGGCGTCACTCACCGGTATGACAGTCATCAAGACGACCTGGTCCAACGGGGACATCATGTACTTCACCGTACTTGCACTCACAGACACAGAGCTTCAGCTTTCAAACATCTCGGGTCGCGGCAATACCCTCGCCTTCACAAAAGTGAAATAGGAGACGTTTCTGACGAATTAGTGCAGAAGTAGATTAAGAGCTCATACGCAATTCATTATGGACCTCAGCAAAGTGCCCAAGCAATTCTGCGAGAATATTTCCGCCGCCTTCTCACAGGAATTCTTTATCATGGGAATGATTACCGGTGAAAATGGTATCGCCTACGCTCTTACGCCCCAGCATATGAAGCGGCTGGCGCAGTACCTGGCACACCAGATAGCTGACTACGAAAAGCAATTCGGGGAGATACATGCTGAATGGAAGCCCGGCATTCAGAGCCCGATACAGACGAAGGACATCATGGATGGAAAAAGTGACGGAAAAGCATAAGTATGCAAGTAAAAATCCCACACTCGTTCTCGCGACACGAAGCCGTCGCGAGAGTACAGAGATTGCTTGTCGAGACCAAGCCACAGCTCGCTGACAAGGTAGCGATAGAAGAAGAGCGCTGGGAAGGAGACGTGCTTCACTTTTCATTCACCACTCAAGGCCAAAGTATTTCAGGCACGTTCGAGGTCAAGGATACAGAATACGAACTTAATGCCAAACTGCCATTTATGATGCGAATGTTCGAAGGCCGAATCGAAAAAATGATAGCGGAGCAGAGTAAGCAGATGCTCAAGTAGATGCTGTGTCAAAAGATATAGAGATAATCGCAGAGACCGACGAGGTGCTGGTGCTCGACAAGCCAGCCGGACTCATCGTACATAGCGATGGGCGTACAGAAGAGCCGAGCCTCGCGGATTGGATACTGAAAAAGTACCCTGCACTTGAGACTGTCGGAGAACCTTGGATATCGCCGCAAGGGGAGCGAGTACTCCTTCCCGGTATCGTGCATCGCCTAGATAGGACGACGAGTGGTGTCATGCTCATCGCTAAAACGGTAGAGATGTACGCGTATCTAAAAAATGAATTCAAAGAGCGGCGTGTTAAGAAAACCTATCGTGCTTTTGTGTACGGACACATGAATGCAGCCGAAGGAAAGATAGTGGCGGAGATTATGCGAAGCTCCGAACCGCCCAAGCGCTGGTATTCACGACCCTGTGAAGAGGATGACAACAGGGCGGCTATTACCGAGTGGAAACTCTTAAAACATCTTACAGACCCCGAAACAGGGGATTCTGCCTCATGCGTTGAAATATACCCGCGTACCGGGCGTACCCATCAGATACGTGTTCATTTCGCCTTCATACAGCATCCGGTCCTTGCAGATCATCTCTACGCGGCCGACCGGGCACCAATCTTAGACTTTAAGCGTCCTGCGCTCCACGCGTACAGCATTTCGCTTACACTGAAGGGTAAGAAGGAGGTATTCACTGCTTCGCTCCCGTCTGATTTCTGCGTTCTATCAGGGACGTGATAGTATTTTGATATGGATTCAATTACAACTTTCTTGAACACGCTCCTCGGGTTCTTGCTCCAATTCATCACCCTCATCATTAATTTCTTTATATCGATTCTGTCGCTCCTCCTCAGTTTCGTCCAAAGTATCGTCGGTCTCGCGGGGTAGCTTCCCGTTAAAACATTGATGCGACGCGCAATCGACATACTCGTTCTCTTGGCGGTGTTGGGAGGCTTAGGATACGTTGCTTCGACGCATCGCGACCCCATCATTCAGGTGGCCAAGCAATTAGAAGCACGAGTACTCCCGTGCCGAAGTCCCATTACCTATTCACTGGGTACGATAGATGCGAGATTTGGTGTATCGAAGACAGCCCTCATCAAATACCTGAAAGAGGCTGAGAATATATGGGAGAAACCTTCCGGCAAGAATCTTTTCGAATACCAAGAGGGGGGTGGTGTGGTAGTGAATTTTGTCTACGATTACCGGCAACAGGCGAGCGATACGATGAAGGCTTCCGGCATACGGATAGATAAGAGCCAATCCTCTTTCGATGCCTTGAAGGCACAATACGATAATCGAGCAGCCCGAATCACATCCGCGAAGGTGCGTTTTGATGCGGAAGTTGCCGCATATGAGTCGCGTCAAAAGGCATACAACGCAGAAGTTGCGAAGTGGAACGGCCTAGGAGGAGCGCCGCCCGATGTCTACGACCGTCTGCAAGCGGAGAAAGCCGCTCTTGCGACAGATGGCGAGAGGGTTACCTCGATGGAACGTGCCTTGAACGCCGACATAGAGACGCTTAACGCAATAGGCACGTCGCTCAACAAGCTCATCGCTGAGCTCAATCTGAATGTGGAGAAATACAACCAGGCCGGTGCCTCAACAGGAGGGGAGTTTGAAGAAGGCGCATATGTAAGTACAGCAGGTTCGGAGCGGATCGATATCTACGAGTATTCAAATCGCACGGAGCTCGTTCGTGTCCTTGCGCACGAGCTAGGACATGCGCTTGGTTTGGGTCATATCGAAGATGAAGAGGCAATTATGTACAAGGTTAACAAAGGCAAAAAACTCTCACTTGCGGAGAGCGATGTGGCGGCCTTGAATGCACGCTGTGCCTCGGCGCTCTTCTGAACATGACTCACTCGTACCTGCTCAAGCGAAGCGTGCGAGCGCGGACAATGCGGCTCGTCGTGTATCCGGATGCGCGAGTTGTCGTGACGGCTCCCTCATCTTTTGGTATCGCAACTATCGAACGTTTCGTGGCAAAGCATTCAGAGTGGTTACACCGCCGTATCGCAAGGACAGCCGGGCGGAAGGTAATACATATCAACAAAGCCGAGATAGCGATGCTGAAGAAGCGTGCGCTTCAGCTCGCGAGCGAACGGTGTGCAGATGTTGCAGAGCGGTATGGATTTCAATACAAAAAGATAGCGATACGGGCACAGAAATCACGTTGGGGGAGTTGTTCGCGCGCGGGTAATCTGAGTTTTAATTACAAGATTGCAGCACTTCCAGCTTATATCGCGGAGTACATCATCGTTCACGAGATTTGCCATCTCAAAGAGATGAATCATTCGAAAAGATTCTGGGCTCTTGTCGCACAAGTAATTCCAAATCACACACAACTCCGCAAAGAATTGCGGAGCGTTGCGATTGTGTATCACTAGCAGCTTCTAAAAAGTGAAATGTTTGCTGAAAGAACCGACGAGGGGGAGTTCTTTCTGTTTGCCTTGGATGACATTCACGATGCCGATTATAGAGAGTACCAGCGTAGCGAGCTGTACCAGATTGAGAATCATCCACAACTGCCACATCGAAGAGCCCAAGATCCAGACGATAATCTCAATCACGAGAAGGACGAGACCTTGCTTGAGGTGGAATTTTACGAACGGGTCGTCTTTTGCCATGAGGAAGGGAATAATGAGGAGTATCCCCAGATACGCAAGTACTCCCATAAGAGTCTTATGTTGAGGCTTGGCTTGAGGCGCCTGAGATTGATTGGAGGTCTGTTCGTCCATAAGTTATGTATATAAATAGTAATGTCTAGACACTCAGTATACCGCTTCGTTGCTTCTTCGTAAGACCCAGAGGGGTATATGCGGTAGACTAGGGAGATGCTGGGGTACAACTTCTTTTCGTCGCGGCGCTTTATCCTTGGTGTGGCACTTCTCTTGGCATTCCAGGCTCTTGTGCTCTATCTCTTGGGTCAACCCCTCATCTGCACGTGCGGGGAAGTGAAGCTGTGGGAAGGAATTGTTTTGAGTAGCGGAAATTCGCAGCATCTGACTGATTGGTACACTTTTTCGCACATCATTCACGGATTCCTCTTTTATCTTGGGCTTTGGTATTTCTTCCCGCGTTGGCCAGTGTGGACGAGGCTTCTCGTCGCGATGGGGATAGAGATAGCGTGGGAGATAGCCGAAAATACACCGATGGTTATTGACCACTACCGCCAGCAGGCACTCGCGCAGGGATACACCGGTGACAGTATCCTCAATTCCATTTCAGACACCATCGCAATGATATTTGGTTTTTTCCTCGCATGGAGGCTCTCTGTGTGGGCGGTCGTGTTTCTAGCCTTGTTTCTCGAACTATTCGTTCTGTATCTCATCCGGGACAATCTTGCTCTCAATATCCTGAATCTCATCCATCAGGTTCCCTCTATAGCAGCGTGGCAGGCAGGTGGATAATTACTTGGAAGTGGACGTGCGCGCGGGGCGTTTTCGAGTACAATGCCTATGTCCCTATGAATGACTTTCTGAAAATGGACATCTTCTTCATCGTAACCACACTCGTGGTTGTTATGCTCGGCATTGTCGTCACACTCATTATCTTGCGGGTCTGGCGCATCTTGGGTTACGTAGAAGAAATATCACGTGACCTCTCCGAGGAAAGTGCGCTTCTGCGGAATGATGTAGCGGAAATGCGTGCACGAATCAAAGCCGAGGGTTTCAAGTTTTCCCACATCGGAAGCCTCATCGCGAGTAGAGTTGCTCGCTTTTGGGGAAAGAAGGGGCGGTAAGAGAAAGAACACTTTATACGTTTAGGAAAACAGTATGGCTGATACAAAAAAAGGAAAGTCGGGTACGGTTGGAAAGGTGGGGACGGGAGTGCTCGCGGCAGCCGCATTGGCCGCTGCAGGATATTATTTCTATGCAAGCAAGGATGCGAAGAAGAATCGTCAAGTAGTGGCGAAGTGGGCGGTTGATTTCAAGAAAGACGTAGTTAAACGTGCACAGACACTGAAAAATATCAATCGCGCCTCGGTAGCTGCTATCGTAGAGCAATCCGCGCGCGCCTACAAAGGGGTTCGTGAGCTCGACCGTGACGAGATAGAGCGTGCCGCAAAAGAGTTGAAAAATAACTGGCAAAATATAGCCAAAGAATTGAAGAAAGGGGGCGCATCCGCAATGAAGCAAGCAAAAAAGACGCGGAGCCGGGCTGCGGGTGCGGTTAAAAAGGCGAAGAAGGCAGTGCAAAAAATGACTTCGTAGAATAGACCCAAGAGGGTTTTGCGGGCACATAGGTGCGTGTTTTGGTATACTGTCAGCATGCTGCAGGCGCCTTTCTACGACCCGAAGAAGACGTATTACGAGAACTGGGAAGAGGGCCCTTTTAACGGCTTTGCTGATGGCGTCGTACTTCCCATAGGCGAACCACGTTTTGAGTACCTTGGGCACAAAATCAGCTATCCACTTGGAATTGCGGCGGGACCCCTTCTCAATGCAAAATTTGTACAAGCAGCGCTTGAAAAGGGCTATGACATCCCCGTGTACAAAACGGTGCGCTCTCGAGAGAAAGAATGCAATGAATGGCCCAACGTTCTTCCGGTAGAGGTGGAAGGTGACCTGACACTGGAAAAAGCAAAAAAAGGACTCACGGTAAAGAAAGATTATACAGAGCCGCTCGCGATAACGAACTCCTTCGGGAATCCATCGTATCCGGTGGAAGTATGGCAGAAGGATATTCGACCGCTTATGGAGTATGCAAACACGCGACCGGGACAAATTGTCTGTGGAATGATTGAGGGTACCCGATGGGAGAAAGATGCGACCGAGCAAGATTTTATCGACGATTGGGTCTTGGCAGCACGGATGATGAAGGAAACAGGAGTTCATGCGATAGAGGCGAATTTCTCGTGCCCCAATGAAGGAGATAGGGTCAAGAGGCTGCTCTGCTACGACGTGGATATGGCCGCGAAAATAGCCGGAGCGATAAAAAAGGAGATAGGGGAATTGCCGCTTGTCGTCAAGATTTCGTACTTTGAAAACGCAGAGGAGCTGAGAGATTTTGTCCAAAAGATAGGCGGTATGGTAGAAGGCATTGCCGCAATCAACACCATTCCTGCACCCGTATACAAAGAGGATGGTACGCAGGCACTTCCCGGAGGAGAGTGGAGGCTCAAGAGCGGGATTTGTGGCTATCCCATCAAATGGGCTGGAATTGAAATGGTGAAGCGGCTCAAGGCCTTGCGCGAAGAATTCAGCTTCACGTTCGATATCGTTGGTGTCGGCGGCGTTACCATCCCGGCAGATTTCAAAGAATATCGTGACGCTGGCGCGGATGTGGTTATGACAGCAACTGGCGCGATGTGGAACGCATATCTCGCAAAGGAGATAAAAGAGGCTTATCCGGATGCTTAGTACCATACAAGCCCGCGCGGAAAGGGCGATACAAGAAAGAGTATTTCCAGGCTGTGTCATCGGCCTGGTAAAGAAGGCTGGCGAACGCCAGATTGGAGCGTTTGGCAATTTTACGTACGAGCCGGACGCTCGGTCTGTAGAGGAAGACTCACTGTATGACTTGGCGTCTATCACAAAATCTATTCCGGTCGCTTCACTTGCTCTTACTTTTATTGCGGAAGGGAGATTACAGCTTACCGATAGGGTTGTGAAGTATCTTCCGGAGCTTCACAACGATTACAGCGCTACGATTGAGGATCTTTTACGCTACCGTGTTCAGGGGCCGCGGCTCTCTCGCCTCGTCTACCCAACTTTTGAACAGATACGCACGCATATCCTCGAGCATGGTTTCAATGGTCCACCGGGAGAGCGGCTCTACACAAACGTTCCTGCATATATTCTTGGGCTTGTGCTTGAGCGTGTGGGAGAGAGCTCGCTGTCTGCCCTTGCAGACCGGTATTTCTTTGAACCGCTCGGTATGAACGCCACTACTTTTTTCCCGACGGTATCAGACTGCGTGCCAACCGAGGTCGTTGGTGGCCTCGAGATTCGAGGTGTAGTACATGACGAAAGCGCACGCGTATTTGCGCGTGCGCGTCGTACGGTCGGTCACGCGGGATTGTTCTCTACCGCGCCCGATATTTTGAATTTTCTCGAGGCACTGCAGAGTGGGAAATTTCCCGCCGTCGCCCTCGGAGCCCAAAAAGGGTGGGGCTGGCAGTTGAATCAGCCGTGGTTCATGGGAACCCTGTCCGGAGAACATACATTCGGCAAAACAGGTTTTACAGGTACCTCGGTTTTGTGTGACATGGAGCGCGGCACTGCACTCGTCATCCTTTCGAATCGCACGTATCCCGTGCGGCCGTCTGATGCCGCCTCAATACACTCCGCCATCAATGCCTTCCGGGCTGATATTGCCGACATCATACTTCGTTAATTTTCCGCCTCAAATGTGATAGATTGACCTGTATATGTGCGGTATTTTTGCCTACACGGGGAGCAAGGGAAAAGACGCAGGAGGAGTGCTGCTCGATGGACTCCTTTCGCTGGAGTATCGCGGATATGACTCGGCAGGGATTTTCACACCTGAAAGTGGCACCGTAAAGACACCGGGTGCGGTGACGGAGCTACGCGCAAAAATACCGAAGGGTTTCAAAGGTAAAAGCGGCATTGCGCATTTGCGATGGGCGACCCATGGCGAGCCTACAGAAGAGAACGCACACCCACATAGCGATGATAGCGGGCAAATATGGGTCGTGCACAACGGCATCATAGAGAATTTTAAAGAGTTGAAAGCAAAACTTTTGGAAACTGGCCATACGTTTAAATCCTCAACCGACACTGAAGTGCTGGCGCATCTCGTTGAAGAGCATTTGAAAACAGAAAAGAGCTTCGAGAAAGCAGCACTCGCCGCACTCAATGAAGTGCGCGGCACGTACGGCATTGCACTTCAATACAAAGGTGAACCCGATACGATAATTGCTGCGCGCATGGGCTCGCCAATCGTCCTCGGTCTTGGTGACGGCGAGCATTTCATTGCAAGCGATCCTACGCCCATTTTGCCGCATACGAAAAAAGTCGTCTTCCTTGAAGATGGTGAAGTTGCAGTCATCACACCGGACAGTCACCGCATTTTCAGGCTCGACGCTTCAAAGGTGAAGCGTGCCGCAACGGAGATCGATTGGGATGCAGAGCAATCCCAGAAGGGAGGCTACGAGCATTTCATGCTCAAGGAAATCATGGAAGGGCCGGAGGTCGTCGAGAATACATTGCGCGGACGGCTCATTCCTGAGAAGGGAATGGCAAAGCTGGGTGGACTTGAGCTGGTTTCCAAGCAACTTGAGAAGATAGAGCGCATTATTATCGTCGCATGCGGTACTGCCTCGTACGCGGGGCAAGTCGGCGAATATATGCTTGAAGCCAACGCCGAGATTCCCGTCGAGCTCGAAATTGGCTCGGAATTTAGATATAAAAAACCGGTTATCAATGAACGTACGGCGGTTCTCGCCATCACACAATCCGGCGAGACTCTCGATACGCTTGAAGCTGTCCGCGAAGGAAAGCGACGCGGAGCGCTTACCCTCGGTATCGTAAACACCGTCGGATCTACGATTGCCCGCGAGACAGATGCCGGCGTCTATAATCATGCAGGTCCTGAAATAAGCGTTGCCTCAACGAAAGCTTTTCTTTCGCAGATTACCGTGCTCGCACTCCTTACGATGTTCCTTGGCAGACAGCGCGGGATGTCGGAGGAGCAGGGGAGGGAAATTGCGCAAGCTCTCAAAGAACTTCCCGAAAAACTGCGTACAGTTCTGGCTCAGCGTGAGAAGATTGAGGCACTCGCCAAAAAATACATCGGCAACCGTGATTTCTTGTTTATCGGGCGCAAATATAACTTCCCTGTAGCGTTTGAAGGAGCAATAAAGCTCAAAGAGCTTTCTTACATCCACGCCGAAGGATGCGGGGCAGGTGAAATGAAGCACGGACCCATCGCGATGATAGACGAGAATTTTCCGACCATGGCGCTTGTGCCAAAAGACAGCATGTACGAAAAGATGGTATCCAACATCCACGAAATAAAAGCGCGGAAAGGTCCGGTCATTGCGGTCGCCACAGAAGGGGATACCGAGATATCAAAACTTGCCGACGATGTCATCTACGTACCCGAAACCCTCGAAATGCTCTCACCAATTCTCAATGTCGTCCCACTTCAGCTCTTTGCCTACTACTTCGCAAAAGAAAAGGGATTAAACGTTGACCGCCCGCGTAATCTGGCGAAATCAGTTACTGTCGAATGATTCGACGAGCTTGATGACATCCTCCATCGTTTCGGCATATGCGTCGGCGCCTCTCTGTTGGTAGCCCTCAACAACATGTCCGCTATAGCCGATAACGTAGCAACCTGCAGCTTTCCCTGAAGCGATACCACGGTTCGAATCTTCGAGAACAATGGATTTCTTTGGATCGGCATCAAGTCGTCGAAGTGCTTCGATAAAACCATCAGGGGCGGGTTTTGAAGGAAAGCCGGCATCATTAATAGAGATGACAATCTCGAACTTTTCTCTGAACGGAAGTTGTTGAAGAACTTGTTCAATGCCATTGAGGCGCGAGGCTGAAACGAGTCCAAGTTTAAATTCATGAGAAGTGAGATATTCGACCAATGCCTCCGTCCCTTGTATCAAAGATGCGCGTGAATAGATTGAACGGGCTTCTTCGTCGAATGCCTTCACGTAAATATCCTTATCTATGGATGTGCCGTGCTCGACAGCCTTTTTATATACTTCATTAATGCTGACTCCCATCGTACTGCCAATTTTGCCCACGATGTTTTTTCCAAAAAGACGAGTCAAAAAATCCTCCTCCTCCGCAGCCCATATGCGTTCGCTGTCTACGAGCACGCCGTCCATGTCGAAGATGAATGCTTTATTCATGTTCGCGCATGCGTTTGAGCCAGGCTTGCTTGAAGAGAGGCATCGTGAGCGTCGAAAGGGTAAATCCAATCGCGGGTACGATAGCACTCAGCCACGGTCTATCAATATGTATGACAGAGAGAAAAACACCTATGGCCACATAGGTGAATAGCACGATAAGTAACCGGCGAGCCCAACTCGTTTCCCATGCTTTGTCCGCTTCCACTATCCGGTTACGCTCTTCAATGCGGGACACGCGTTCCTCGAGAGGTTCCATGCTCCCATTATATCGCTAGATTTTTATGATTTTCTCCCAGGGACGACCCTTCACACCGAAGTGTCCGTATGCGGCGGTCTCTTGGAAGATGGGCTTGCGGAGTCCGAGCCTATCAATGATTGCTCGCGGACGGAAGTCGAAATTTTCCGTGACGACTTTTGTGAGATTTTTCCCGTGTTCATCGAATGCTTCAATCATGACAGGCTCAATGCGTCCGATAGCATACGCGACCGATACAAGAGCTTTTTTGGCATATCCATTCGCTACCAGGTTTTTGGCGACGAAACGGCACATATACGCAGCCGAGCGGTCTACTTTTGTGGAATCCTTTCCTGAAAATGCGCCGCCGCCGTGCGGCATGACGCCGCCGTACGTATCCACCATGATTTTGCGGCCTGTGAGACCTGCATCTGCAGTGAATCCACCGAGAATGAATTGTCCCGTCGGATTGACCAGGATTTCGATGTCATCGAGGTTGCCAAGAATTGGCTTGAAGAGATGCTTAATGAGTTCGGCACGGATTTCTTCCTGTGAGACCTTCTTGTCATGCTGGGTGGAACACAGTGCTGTAATGACCTTGCCGTTTGCAATGGTGACCTGCGTCTTACCATCGGGCTTGAGCCACTTGAGCGTGCCATCGCGTCTCAATTTTTCGAGGCGGCGTGCGAGTGCATGTGAGAGAACGACGCCGAGGGGCAGCATCTCTTTTGTCTCATTCGTCGCGTAGCCGTACATGATGCCCTGGTCTCCGGCACCGCCCGTGTCCACTCCCATGGCGATATCGGGGGACTGTTTGGCGATGGTATTGAGCACTTTGAGGGTGTCAGTGTATCCGATATCGCGATAGACTTTTCGGGCTATTTTTTCAAAATTAATCTTAGCTTTTGTTTTTACCTCACCCCCCAGCATGAGAGTGCCGTGGCTACCAAAAGACTCTACGGCGACACGACTATTTGGGTCTTGTGCGAGACAGGCATCAAGAATTGCATCCGAAATCTGGTCGCACACTTTATCCGGATGCCCAGAAGTAACGCTCTCTGTGGTGTATCGCTCAAGTGAATGGAACATAGTAAATAGTTAAATATATAAAGCCTTATAACGCGTAATCTCCCCTTGCGGGGGAGACGTTCGTTAGAAGTATCTTCCCGTTAGGGTCCGGAGGGAGCACGTCACTCTTTCGAGCACGCTGCTGGTGGGTCACTGAGCCGGAGCTCTCGCCACTCTCTTGATACGTATGGGGTGTGTGCCCGTATCCTATCAGTGCCGTTTTAAATTGCAAATGGGGTTATACTTTCGCAATGAGAGAAATCATTCTGGCCTCCACCTCAAAGCAACGCTATGACATTCTGAAAAGGACAGGTATTACGTTTATAGTTGAAGATAGCGGATATGAAGAGGATTTGACGCTACCACTTGCTCCGAAGGAATTGGTCCAGCATCTCGCGGAAGGGAAAGCGCAAGCGGTTGCAAGACGTCACTCCGACGCGCTTGTCATTGGAGCAGACACGATTGTCGTGTGTGACGGAGAAATATTTGGTAAACCGGGCACGCCCGAGCGGGCTCAAGAGATGCTCAAGAAGTTGAGCGGAAAGACACATAGCATCCTCACGGGGTTTGTGATTATTGACGCAAAGACGGGTGGCGTAGTCATACGTGCAATTGAAACGAAGCTTAGTTTCCGGACTTTGTCTGATCAACAAATCGATTCGTATGTCGCGACAGGCGAGCCACTGGATAAAGCAGGTGGCTACGCTATCCAGGGTGGTGCCGCTCGTTTTATCGAGAAAATCGAGGGAGATATGGATAACGTAATCGGGCTTCCGCTCCAGGCACTGCTCGAAGAGCTAGCAAAATTTGGCGTCACAGGATAGAGTTTCTGAATTATGGGTAACAGCATAAAAAAAGTTGTAACCATCGGCGGGGGGACGGGGAGCTACGTCGTATTGCGCGGGCTGAAAGAATTTCCCCTCGATATTACCGCAGTGGTCTCCATGTTCGATTCCGGCAGCTCGTCAGGTATTCTTCGAGACGAATTTGGGGTCTTGCCGCCCGGTGATGTCCGCCGCTGCCTTCTTGCGCTTTCAGATGGAAAGCGGGCGGAAATATTGCGAGAGCTTTTCAACTACCGATTCAACGGAGGCACAGGACTTTCTGGGCACAGCTTCGGAAATCTCTTTCTCGTCGCGCTTTCTGCTATCTACGGTAGCGATATCGAGGCGATACGCAAAGCTTCAGAGCTTCTCGACCTGAAGGGGAAAGTGCTTCCTGTGTCGGTCGATAAGTCGGATTTACATGCGATTCTTGAAAACGGAGAAGAAATTATCGGGGAGACAAATATTGATATTCCGAAGCATGACGGTTCGGTGCGAATACAGAAAGTATTTCTCAGCCCACCTGCGGCGTTATTTGGAGAGGCAGACCGCGCGATACGAGAGGCCGACCTCATCATCATCGGTCCCGGAGACCCATACACATCAATTATTCCGAACCTGCTTGTCGGCGGAATGTCGGAAGCGCTACGCGAAAGTAAGGGAAAGAAAATAATAGTCACCAATCTCATGAGCAAGTGGGGAGAGACTCATGGCTTTGCCGCGTCCGATATGGCGCGGGAACTGCTGACTTATAGCGGTCTTGAAAAATTTGATTATGCTATTTGTAATACTGCACCGCTGGACCCGGCACTCGTGACAGCGTATGAACAAGAGAAAAAGTATCCGATACAATGTGATGACAAACTCGATGAATATGCGCAAAAGGTCATACGGGGCGATTTCTTTTCTGAGGCTGATATCGCACGGCATGATTCGGAGAAAATAGCCCGAAGCATCTCAGATCTTTAGCATGTAATTGTGAGGGGTGTTGATACGTCTTATACTGTACCTATGAATACACGTCTTTGGACAACCATACTTATTATTGTGTTTATTGTGATTTTGGGTCTTACCTGGGTACTTTTCGCGATACCCGCACCTGAACCTACAACGCCTCCAATCACGGCGACCTCGACTCCGCCCGTAGCGCTCTCGCCGCTTGCTGCCCGCGTAGTGGTCACCTCGCTCGTGCCTGGTGCTACGGTACCAAAGACTTTTACCGTTACCGGCAAAGCACCGGGACCGTGGTATTTCGAAGCATCGTTCCCGATTAAGGTCGTTGATGCAAACAACAATTTCATCGGGCAGGGTATCGCTCAGGCACAGACGGACTGGATGGTCGTGGGCGATGTGACCTTCGTCGCACCAATCACGACCAGTGGCTATTCAGGTCCGGCGACGCTCGTCCTCATGCGCGATAATCCTTCCGGCATGCCGGAAAACGATGATTCGATTTCTATTCCGATAGTGATACAGTAGCGGCATGATTGAGCGTTTGAAAATTCCACAACCCGCCAACGACAATTATTCTTCCGGAGAACTTCGTGAGCAAAGAAAGAACATTCTCATAAAACACGCCTTCCGCATTATAGAAGTGGACAATTGGTTGCAGAGAAATAAAGCCAAAGTAAGCAAGCTACATTCGTTTGATGATCAGGACATAGATGATCATTCGCAAGCAGTTGCGGCCAGCCTTTCGGCACTAGGGGAAGCTCTTAAGGCTGCGGGCGAGGCTCTTGATAGGGCAGAACAGGAGCCCGAACATTCTGAAACATTTCCGATGGCAGAGGTTGCGATGGCGGTATTAGAAGGTGCTTTTGATGAGGCAGAGACCGTCATCAATCATTAACCATATGGACGCTCATAGAGAAAAAGAGCGCATCGCGCGTGCCACGAAGATAGTCGCGTATTTGAAGAAAGCATATCCCGAGCCGAAGACAGAACTCGACTACAAAACACCGTTTCAGCTTCTCGTCGCGGTTATGCTCTCCGCTCAGACAACTGATAAGCAGGTCAATAAAGTCACCGCAACTCTTTTTAAAAAGTACAAGACTCCGGCCGACTTTGCTCGGGCAAATCCAAAAGCGTTCGAGAAAGAAATCTCATCGGTTTCTTTTTTCCGCAATAAAGCAAAAGCAATCATAGCCTCAGCAAAGAAAGTCGAAGTTGATTTCAGCGGCAAAATCCCAAAGACCGTTGCCGAACTCATCACGCTTCCCGGCGTCGCGTACAAGACTGCCAATGTCGCCTTGGGCGAGATATATGAAATATGGGAGGGGATACCTACGGACACTCATGTGAAGCGCTTCGCGAAGCGTTTTGACCTCACTGACCAGGAAGACCTCACCAAAATCTCAAAAGACCTAGAGGCGCTTGTCCCCAAAAAAGACTGGAAATACCTCAACAACGGACTTGTCCTCTACGGCCGCTATATCTGCCCGGCGCGCCCGCACAGCGACTGCCTCACGCACCCACTCACCAAGCTCTGGCCCGAAGCCGCACGCCGTTGGCCGAAGGTCAACGGTGGACGAAAGGGGTCGGGAAAACTGTAGTTTTCCCGTATCGGAAAGCAGCGAAACGTTGAGAACCGAGGGCTCCCGATTTGTCTACGCTTGCGTAGTTACAAATCGCAGTACCCTCGGGGTGTTCTCAAGGAGATTCGCGACGTAAATCGACGCGTTGGCCAAAAACACGCGTCTAGAGCCTTCGGCGGATACGGCGCACCGTTTCTATTCCATAGTTGAGTACGTATCGGGGAGAGAGTGGTTTGTCTTGCGCGTGTAAATACGCTTCGGCAAACCCGCCAAAACCTTTTTTGAAGCGCGAAAGACCGGTCCACGCGTGATTCGGTTTGTCGTCAGGCGCGATGCCCCAAAAGTTGTAGAGGGTGCATCCACGCTTCTTGGCTTCTTGTATCACACGCCATTGGAGGAGGTAGGAGACGTTTGAGCCTCCCGCCGCGAGAGAACCGCTGTGATGATAGAACGCTTGACCGTTGTAGAAGATGATGATGGCTGCTGCCACTATCTCACCCTCGAATTTTCCGAAGAAGAAGGTTGCTTGGTCATCGGCGCGATAGAGCTCAAACTCTGTCCGTAAGTACTTTTTACTGAAGGGAGTGAATTGTTGACGTTCGAAGGTGTCGGCATAGACCGACCAGAATGTATCCATATCAGCCGGGTCACTGCTCTGTATGATTTCGACACCTTCCTTCTCCATTTTCTTTATCGTATACCGTGTCGTTTTGCGCAT
This sequence comes from uncultured Parcubacteria group bacterium, assembly GCA_947085915.1. Classification (GTDB taxonomy): domain Bacteria; phylum Patescibacteriota; class Minisyncoccia; order Phycocordibacterales; family UBA2100; genus UBA10103. Next base: position 25,204 of record CAMTYD010000028.1, on the reverse strand, counting down.
CTCTTTTAAGAGGAGGTCTTCCGTTTTTGTGATATCGAGTATCCAAGAGAGTTCCGGGTGCATGTGTATTGGCGCGTCGGAAAAGCCAAGCCGTCGGTACATCGCACGGTTGGCATCTGTGGTCGCCGAAAGGGGACAGAAGCGGATGAAATCGCACTCTTCATCCCGTGCGACGTCAGATGCGTAGCGGACGAGCGCGGCGAGCGCTCCTTCTTCATCACCAAAATATGCTACGAGCGGACCGTGAGGACATACGAGGAAGTGTCCCCGCCGCGCCTGTATTTTTATGAGAAGCGCCACTCCTACCAAGGTACCCGCCTTGAAGATACCTACGCGGAACACTTTTGAACCCGTTTGTGCATAGTGCTGACCCCACTTCCATGATTGGAGGAAACTATGTGGCTTCTGAGATTCCAAGAAAGCTTCCCATACCTGCTTGTCTTGAACCGGCTTTACCCGGTACTGTCTGTCATGCTCTATTTGCGGATACTCATTTACGAATGCCGCAATACGCTCCGCCTGACTTTTCGATACGTGCGTATGTGTCGGCAAATTTAGCATCATTGCCGAGACTTCCTCTGCTTGCGGGCACTCTCCTCGGTAATCTGTACGATGGAGGTACCTCTTCGGTCCTATCGGCGCGTCGTACCAAATGTCTCCTACATAGACATGCTTCGTTTTCAGATATTCGATGAGATGGTCGCGATCATTATGAAGAACGGGAAAGCGGAGATTTGCAGAGCGCACAATGTGCCGCATATCGTCCGTGAGCTGCAAGCGTTTGTCGATTTTTTCCGCGTATATCTGTGTGATTTCCTTGCGGTGCTGAGTAGTCTTCTCAAGAAGGCGATATCCGCGCAGTATCGTGGCGCAATACCAGCCGGGGAGTTCATGTGTTGCACCCGTGTCGTTGTCATCAAGCGGCCGGGAGAGCATACGGAGGGATTTCAACGCGCGATGAATGATGGGTCCTACATGGATTGCGTGTGTCGAACGGATGACAGATGTGAATAGCGGGTAAAATCGGTCCTTGAATTGCTGTTTGCGCGCTACTTTTGTGAAAGAGGGCAAGGTTAGCCCCTGATATTTCTTGTTGCGTACAATCAATGCACCACCCGCTATCGCATCAATGACCTTGTCCTGACTGAATGAGAGGACGACGAAATCTCCAACTGTCCCGGCTTCCTGACCGGACTCGTAGACCGCGCCAATCGAATGCGCCAAATCTTCTACAAGTGCGACTCCGCGCTCCTTACAGAGTGCGGCAATCGCATCAATGTCACAGGGGACGCCAAGCGAGTTCTGAATAACGACTGCTCTGATAGAAGTATCAGCCGTGAGTGCGGCCTCTAAAGCGTCGGCGGAGAAATTGAGAGACGTCCGCGAAATGTCCACGTAGCGGCAGGTGTGCCCGCTTTCCTGTACTGCCTGATAGACCGCCCAACAGGTAAAGCCGTGTACCGCGATGGAACCTTTCTCGCCTGGAAGCGAAGAGAGGGCAAGGCGCAAAGCTTCGCGACCTTTGTAGGTAATGATTGCGGTTCCTCCGTACCTTTCCTCGAGGTACTTTTTGAGGCGCTCCCGCGTAGTCGTTCCTCCGAATGCAAATAGTATTCGAAATGCAGATAGAAACGAGTGATTAGAACCAAGTGAATTAAAAATAGTCATATTCCCGATTTGCCCAAGAGCGAAGCGATTGGTTGCAAATCGCAATCCTTTAGGGCTGATGCAACTTCCTTTTTGATCAGCTCAGCAATTTTTTGAGAGTGTGTGATGTGCGGGGAATGTCGTGCGCCATCGATGACAACCATGCGAGAGTTTTTGATACCTTCGTGAATGCGCTTGCCGGCGGAAAGCGGGGTCGTCTTGTCGCCCACTCCCCAGATGATAAGGGTAGGACAGGTAATGCGGTTGAGGACGAGAGAGAGGTCGACCGAAAGTAAATTCGCCATCGTTTTTTTCATGTTGGCTGTTGCTCCGCTGTAATCACCCTCACGAATAACTTTGTAGAAAATCCGTCGCAGCATATCGGAACGCGAGAACAACCGTCCGGCGCGCGAGATAGTCTTGAAGACATCACGTTTCAAACGGCGAAGCCCCGTGACCGGAATCCCCGCGCTATCTTCGAGGATAAGGCCTGCAACTTTGTCAGGATGTTTTGCGGCGTAGGCAATCGAAATACGCCCACCATTCGAATGCCCGTAGAGAATGACCTTCTCGTGTCCTGCAGTTTTTTCTTCCAGCCAAGCTACATAGTCTTCCAGCGTCCAGACGGGGTCAGTCCCATCGGTAAGGCCGGGAATACGCAGGAACTCATATTCGATGCCTTGCGCAGCAAGAAGATTCAAGAGCGGTTGCCACGTCTCGGTCTGATATGTCCATCCATGTAAGATAAATAGTTTCATCCCGCTCTTTCTATACTAGTAATGAGTTTCATACAAAAATGTGAGAAAGGGCGGGATTCATAGTCCAAATTTTTTCCTCCGCGCGACCCAGACTTTTTCGCGTCGGCAGAGTTGTGCGGCGTCTGCCTTATCTGCGAGTAAGTGCTCTATGATACCTTCCAAAAATCGTGCACCCTTGAAGACAAGTATCTCACCGCCGGAAAGTGAAGGCACGAGATAGTCGAGCGCTTCCTTGGGACTGATGAATGATTCGACCACCGTGCCGCTCGATTTGAGGATGGGTTGTACATACTTTCGCATGCGCGGCCCGACCAATACGGTACGCTTGAAATCAGACGCCGCAACGATGCGGGCGAGTCGTTCGTGCTCTTCCTGCTCAAGCTTGCCTTGTTCAATCAAATCGCCAAGCACGAGCCACTTTTCGCCCGGCAGCGCTTCTGCCGTGCGCAGGATCGCGGAAACTGATTCCACGTCCGCGTTGTAGCTGCTATCCAAGAGTGTCGTATTTTTAAGACCTGCGAAGAGAGAACTCCGCCCCGGTGGCATATGTAGTCCAGAAGGGTCGTTGGTCGGTCGTACTCCAAAGTATTCGGCAATTTTTATAGCTGAGGCGATGCCATAGAAGATTTCTTTAGGAAGAATATAGGGTAACTGATAGGAAACGTTGGAGATGACGAATTCGCTTCCTCCGGTGTGTACCGCATACGAACTGAGCAGTTCTTGTTCCATCATCTCGTATAAAGGCACTTTCATTGCGCGCGCGTTCTCGAGAATTAAGGGATTGTCCGCATTAACGATTGCGAGCTTGGATGTGTGTGCGAGGAATCGACTAAACCCGTGCGCGATTGCTTCATCCACGTTCGCAAATTCACCTGACTCCACGCATTTCTCAAAGAGCATGCTGTGCGTCCGCGCAGAACTCAGCCACACGCATACTTCAGGTTGTAAAAATGGCCCGAAAAAATCTCCGTCACCGGGGCGGTCACCGTCTATCTCAACAATGTAGATTTTTTCCTGATGTGGTCCTTTGAACGCCGCAATTGGAGCCAGGAGAAACAGGAACGGCCATTCGAAAAGGGAATATCGTGTACGTTTGAGGCCAAGAATGTCGAAGGGTACACCGAAGGCGCTATTTGCTCTGAATGAATATTTTGCGCCTTGTCCGAGCTGCCAGGCGGTGAGATGGAGCGCGGTCGTCTTGCCGTTGGAGCCTGTGATTATAACGACCCGCGGCTTCCAGGTATTGAGGCGTATACGGGCGAAAAATCTAAAATATCGGGCGACGGTGAAATAGAGGGCGAGTTTGAAATTCTGCATCATTGTAGGCCTAGAATACTAGATTACACGGCTTTTGGATACAAAGTCATATCTCCTCCTCGCGCTCTGTAATCAAGGGCGGTAGTATAGCGGTATGAACCCCGTTAGAGGCTTCGAGCTATATTTTCAAATATGAGTATCACCAATCAAACACGGACGAAGCTGGCCTCTAACGGGGTGAAGGACAAAAGACGGGTAGCGATATTTGATGTAGACGGGACGATATTCCGCTCAAGTCTCCTTATACAGGTGGTCAACCGCCTCATCGAAAAAGAAGTCTTTCCACCTTCAACGCGGCGCGTGTATGAGCGTGAATATGAGCGATGGCTCAATCGCGAAGGAGATTATGATGAATACATCAGCGCGGTCGTGAAGGGCTTCGTCAAACATCTGAAAGGTGTGCACTACAGCGCGCTTGCGGATGCGGCAGAGGAAGTCGTCGATGAACAATCCAAGCGTGTCTACCGGTATACGCGGGATTTATTGAAAGACCTCAAGAAGCGCGGATATTTTCTTCTGGCCGTGTCACATTCTCCGAAGACTGTACTCGACAAATTCTGTCCTCGACTGGGCTTCGATAAGACATACGGCATGCTCTACGAAATCGGGCCGCAGGAATGTTTTACAGGAAATATTATCGAGGAGCATTTGATATTAAACAAAGCCAGTATTGTGCGTCGCGCTGTCGAAAAAGAAAATCTTACGCTCGCACATTCGATAGGAGTGGGGGACACGGAGTCTGACATATCTTTCCTCGAAATGGTCGCGAAGCCGATATGTTTCAACCCAAATTCCAAACTCTATCGCTATGCCAAGCGGATGAAATGGGGTGTCGTCGTTGAACGGAAAGATGTCGTCTATGAGCTTTGATATATGAAACAAGGAATGGACGCTTTTAGAGGACCTGTCGAACCTGTCGAGCCGGGATTTGTTCAAGATAATGTTGGACGAGTTGACCCGATATATGAGAAAGAGCTTACAAGCAGGTTGCGACAAGGTGCTCGTAGATACGAGACTGAGAATCCGGACATCGTGTTGTGGATACGAGACAGTCTTTCCCGCATTGACCATAAAAAGCTTGCGTCGGTCTATCAGCATATCGCAGACCGTGGGGGTGAATTGAATCGCACGGTGGAAGTTGTACCTCCCGAGCGTACGTTCGTTGTCAGTCTTCAGCAAGAACAGGAGATCGGAGCGCACTCGTACATTGCGCGTACGAACACATTCAACGGGGACCATTTCAAATCGCTTTTGCAGGAGCACTCTGCGCGGGAAGCGTTTACCGTCCTCTTCGATGCGATATGTCATGAAAATGCGCACGCAACGGGTTTCGTCGACATACGAAAAGCAAAACACGGAGATGTGAGTCTCTCAGCAGGGTACGAAGATGTCGTAGTCACTCAAACGGAAGTCCTCGCTCCTCGTCACCTTATCAACGAAGGAATTATGGAATTAATAGGTGAACTCGCCGCGCGCATGTACTTGGAGGAAAAACCGATTGAACTACCTGATGGAAGCATCCTCACTGCAGAAATGTATGATGCGTATGTGCGGGACGAATTGATGAAGGGAACGGATTTATCCACCAGTAATGACTCGCTCGGAGCGCGGGAGTTTGTGTACCGACTTGCCGAGCACGTGGCAAAAAAATCAGGAGGTTCTGCGGGTGATGTCGTCGAACGTCTGATCGACGGTTTCTTTCGTGGAGGAGGATTTACCTCAGAATCAGGCCTTTCTTTCAATACGAGTGTCGGGCCGGATTTTGTCGGCGAGCTTGCGGATGCGGAGACACGTCAGGATCTCGAGCGTCTTGCTACGAAATACAATTTTCCGGAACTCGCTCAGGATATTCACCAACGAATGATGAAAGATTTACTCACGAGTCCGCGCCCTCAAGCAGCATAACGCCATGAAGTTTTTATTTATTTTCCTCGGTTTTTTTCTTCTCGCCTACATTGGCTACGAGGCGGTTCGAATAACACGACTGATAAAAATAAGCAGCGGACTCGTAGAGAAGGCGCATGGCTTCGAGCGAACTGATGGCTTGCTCAGTCTTCTTGTGCTCGGAGACAGTACTGCTGTGGGAGTAGGCTCGCCCAGCGAGGGCAGTGTCGCGGGTAGGCTGAGTACGTACCTGGATGCGGCGGTAGAGAATAAGTCAAAAAGTGGTGCGCGAGTAGATGACGTGGGAGGTCAATTGAAACAGATACAAGAAATGCGCTACGATGTGGTGCTTATTCAGGTGGGGGCAAATGATGTTATACGCTTCGGTTCAATCCCTGAAGCACGTGCTTCTCTGGATGCCGTTCTCTCTCGGGGTCGCGAACTTTCTGAACATGTCGTACTTCTCACGGGAGGAAAAATTGGGACTGCACCGCTTTTTCCAAGACCATTTGGTTTTTTGTGGACTCATCGAGCCGCTGCTCTCCGAGAAGAATTCATGGCTGTTGCGAAGACGCACGATGTTGCGTATGTGGATTTGTATAGCATCCCCGACCCGTTCGCGACTGACCCAGTCCGCTACTACGCACCGGATGGACTGCATCTTACGGGTGATGGATACGGATTTTGGTATGAGCAAGTGAAAAAGACGATTAAAGAGAAATGGCCGACTCTCGTCTCGCATGACTGAAAAAAAGATACTCGACTTCCGCAAAACGGTGTGGACTTATTATCGTACGCATGGGCGACACAATCTGCCGTGGAGAAAAACAAAAAATCCCTACCGTATCTTGGTCTCTGAGGTGATGCTCCAGCAGACCCAAGTGCCGCGTGTTATAGAGAAGTACAAAGAATTCCTGGAGAATTTTCCGACTGCCAGTGCGCTTGCGAAGGCGTCCCTCGCAGACGTCCTCAGGCTTTGGAGTGGTCTGGGCTACAACAGAAGAGGGAAGTATTTACATGATGCGGCGAAGGCGATTATCGGAACGCATAAAGGCAATGTCCGGCAAGCGTTGGAACACCCGTTACCGGGAGTCGGTCCGTATACGAAGGCCGCAGTGAAAGCATTCGCATTTAATGAGCCTGATGTGCTCTTGGAAACAAACGTGCGTGCCGCCTTCATTCACCACTTCTTTCCGAATACAAAACAAGTCAACGACCGTCGAATTATTATGTATGCCGAAAAGGTTGCCAAAAATCAGGACCCAAGGGAGTGGCACTGGGCTCTCATGGATTACGGTGTGCATATCAAAAAACTACACAAGAATCCTGCACGCCGAAGCTCGGGATACGTTCGGCAGTCGAAGTTCGAAGGTTCACTCCGCCAAGTCCGCGGGGCAATTTTGCGCGAACTCCACCGGGGGCCGATGTCTTTGTTGAACCTCCTCGGGAGGCTAAACCTCACGAGTAGACACAAAAACACACCTGCACTCAACAAGTTGCCGTTCGAAAAAAACAGAATCGAAATTGCGCTCGCAACGCTTTCGCGTGACGGGCTCGTTAAGAAACAAAAAGGGAAGTGGAGTATCTCTTAAATAGAGACGATAACCGGAATCACGATAGGACGCTTCATCGTTCTCTGGAGGAGGAATTGCGAGACCGCATCGGCCAAATCTTCTCTTGCAGCATCGAGGTCAGCTGCGCGTGGATTGCGCAGGGATGTCTCTACGGATTTACGGATGATGAGCCGTGTTTGATCCATGAGGTCTTTGTTGTCTCGCAGATAGACGAATCCGCGCGAGATAATATCGGGGGATTTGTGCAGTTTGCCAGAACGGCGGTCTACGGTCGCAACGACGACGCAGAAACCTTCTTGTCCGAGCGCTTTGCGGTCACGCATCAAGACATCAGAGAGTTCGCTCACGGTGTGACCTTCGACGACGCGCAACTCAGAGGGAGCCTTGAGAGTATGCTTTGCGATTTTCTCTCCGCTCTTTATATCCACGAGCGAACCGTTGTCGGGGATGCAGACATTTTCTGGCGCGACGCCCATCTCAACAGCAAGGTCGGCATGCACGCGGAGCATGTAGTGATAGCCGTGGACCGGGATAAAGAACTTTGGTTTTATCTGCTTGTGTATCCATGCCGCTTCCTCGCGGTTGCCGTGACCGGAGGCATGCACGTCGGAGGCGTGGTAGGTAATGATGTGTGCTCCTTGGCGTGAGAGATTGTCCTTGAGCTTTTGCACGGCGCGTTCGTTACCGGGAATAACGGAAGACGAGAGCACCACAGTATCGGTAGGCTGGAGACGGATGTACTTGTGTGTCTTGTTGCCGATACGTGCGAGAGAAGCGAATTCGTCCCCCTGAGCACCCGTTGCCAGGATGATAATCCTCTCCGCAGGATATTGCGCCATGTTTTCGACGGCGACAACGGTGTCATCTTTGTATTTGATGAGTCCTATCTCACGAGCGATTTCGATGTTGGTGCGCATTGACCGGCCGTCGATAACAATTTTCTTTCCGTGTTCTTCGGCGAAGTGCACGACACGGATGAGGCGCTCGAGGTGCGAGGCAAACATGGCGACGACGAGGCGTCCCTTGGCATCTTTGATGACTTTCTCAAGTGTGCGGTACACCGTTGACTCGGGAATTGAGAAACCCGGTTGCCAGACGTTGGTCGAGTCCATGAGAAGTGCAAGTACTTTGCGGTCTTTGAATATGCTGAACTCCCGCTTTTCCTCGTCGGACGGTTCGCCGTCGAGGTGGTTGAGTTTGATGTCACCGGTGAAAACCACATCACCCCAGGGTGTCTCTATAATGATACCCATCGAATCAGGCACGGTGTGCGTGACCCCGAAAAAGCGTATCGTCGCGCTCCCCAGCTTGATGACCTCATCGCGTTCCACTTCGCGGATGTTGACGGGTGATGTCTGGGTGAATTCTTCCTGGCGTTTCTTTATCATCATGCCTGTCAGCTTGCGGGTGTAGATGGTCGGGTTGCCGATACGGTCGATGATGTAGGGGATACCGCCGATGTGGTCGAGGTGACCGTGTGAAATCAGAAGTCCGCGAATCTTGTCGCGTCGCTCTTCGAGGTAGCCGGTATTGGGAAGAATGTAATCAATGCCGGGAGTTTCTCCTTCTGAGAAGGCGAACCCACAATCGAGGATAAAGATGTCGTCACCAACTTCGACGGCCGTCATGTTGCGTCCGATTTCTTCGACTCCACCCAAAGGAATAATGCGGACCGTATCTTTTTCCGGTGGGGGAATAGGAGTACTCATTTGCTTGCGCTGCGGCGCGGCTTGATGCTCAACGCGGGCTTTTCCGCGACGTGGTGGATGGCTGGGGCGACCGAAATGTCTGGTCGGCCTGCCGGTTCGTGTTCCCGGCTTACTTCCCGGGCGGGGGCTGGGGCGTCCGTGACCTGGTCGGCTTGGATGCGGGCGGGTGGAAGGAGACGCCGGACGCGCTGCATTACTTGATGCGCTCGTGCTCGGACGTGGTCCATTGGACGGTGATTGTGGTTCCATAAAATATGTATTAATAAATATTCGAATAATTAGTTACGAGAGAAGATGCTCCACACTTTTTCTGTGTCTGTGTACCACTGATACACATTCAAGAACCGTTCGGACGGGGTGGTGAGGGCGCCGAGGGCGACACCGTGCATGGCGTGCGGCACTAGGTACAAGAATTCCGGTGCGTACAGGAAGAGTGCGGGGGCATCTTTCACAACCGCTGCTGAAAATTGCGAGTAGAGTTTTTCGCGTTCCTGAGGGTCGTTCGTGGTGCGCGCTTGGGTAAGGAGCGAATCGACGCGCAAATTTGTGTACAGCGCGAGGTTGAGTCCCGGATCGTTACGCTGAGAAGAATGCCAGAAGGCAAACAGGTCTGCGGTGCGCCCAACGACTTCGCCGAAGAGTATCGCATCATAGGAACGCGGACGAATCACCGTCGTGTTCAATTCTGAAAGGGAATATATCTGTACCGTCACCTTAATGCCTGCGGCACGCCAGGCCTCTGCGAGTGCGTTCACCGTAGCCACAAGCTCAGGTTCATCGGCAGTTGCGATAGTGAAAGAAAGTTCGAGTTTCTTTTTCGTCCACACCCCGTTCGCTTCGTCAAACGTCCAGCCGCCGCTTCTGAGAATCTTAGCCGCCGCTTCTGTCGTCGTGGTCGACACCTCCATGGTTGCTGAATTTTGCGGACGCGCGCTGTATGAGGTAGGAACTGCGGGCAACGTATTGCCAATAGCCCCGGGCGGGATAGGTCCTTCGAGGAGGGCACCATAGCCGCCCAATATAGAATCAACAATGTTCTGCTTATCTATTGCCGCTTCAAGTGCGGCACGCACTGAAGGGTCGGCAAGTACCGCCGCACGGCTTTGATTGAAAAAGACTCCGAATACTCTCGGCAATGCCACATGCGCGAAATCAAAATCAGTCCGCTTGAGGTTCGAAAGATCCGCGGGGGTTACTCCCGCAACGGCGTCTATCTTGCCCGCATCAAATGCCTTGAGCATCTCCTCTTGATTTGGGTAAAAGATAAAGGTGATGCGTTCAAGGTGCGGTTTGCCAAGCGCAAAATTCTTGAATGGCAGGAGTTCGTACCGCGTTGCTGAGCCTGTTGCATCAGTGAGCACCTTTTCAATCTGAAATGGTCCACTGCCGATAGGGTGTGTGTTTACCGGGCTAAAAGCGAACTCTCCGGCCGGGACATTCTGCCAGATGTGTTTGGGGAGAATACCGAGCGCGGTGTTCTCGATGAAGGGTGCATATGCGCCGGCAAGTTTGAAAACGATAGTGCGTGGGTCAGGAGATGATACCTGTACGCCTTCCCAGTCCGCACGACGCGGGCTCTTTATTTCGGGATTTTGTGCAGCAGCGACGGTGAAGAGCACGTCCTCGGCGGTTACCGGCGTACCATCCTGAAATGTCGCATCCGGACGCAAGGTAAAGGTGTACGTCAGGCCGTCCTCGGAAATCCAATAACTTTCCGCTAGGTCGGGAACTACACCTTCGGGAAGCGTACGGGTCAATCCTGAGTACACGAGCTTCGAGAGGTCTTCATCAGCCTGCGAGATGGTGAGTATCGGATTAATGAAACGGGCGGAGCCCACTTGTCCTTCAATGAGTTCTCCGCCGGTCGCGGGAATCGTTACCGATACCGAAGAATTTAGTCCTGCGAGAAGTGCCAGGGCTGAGACGCTCAACAGAATAGTGAGGACATAGAGGGCAAGGCGCTCGCTCGGCGAGAGTGCGCGGAGGAGGGACTCCACATTGCCGACGCGCCAGAGAGAACGCTTTTCGACGAGCGTTTTTTTCAAATTTTGAGTTTTCTCTGGTAGGGAGTCGTAATCGAAATCCATAGAGCGACTGCGCTCCCGCATATGTGTCCGCCCAAGGGGCGGATATGCGCGTAGGCGCTTAGCTGATTATTAAATTAATGAGTGCCGAGAGTGCGAAGAGGATACCGAGTGCGATAGTAACATGAAACAGGGTGCGTTCCAAACCGCGGCGCGTATGGAAACCCGACGAGAAGTTGTCCGCACCGAATGCTCCGCCCATCGAAGCACCCGTGCGCTGCAATAGTATGGCAACGATAAGGGCGATCGAGAGGACGATCTGTATATATGGAAGCGCTGTGAGGAGCCAAACCATCGCGGGCATCATAGCCCAAAGAATGAAGAAGTGCAAGATGGCTATCGCGCTTGACCCATGTGTCTATTTTCTCTATATTGAGCCCCTCGGGTTACCTCGGGATTGCGATTTATTACAAAGAGGCATGCGGCTCTTTGATACATCGGGAACCCATCGCGGAAAACTCCGCGCGGCTACATTATCGGATTTATAAAATACAATATGAAAAAAGAGACAAAAAATCCTAAGAGCACTATCCAACCGCTCGCTGACCGCGTCTTGGTCCGCCGCGAGGATACTCCTGATATGAAATCGCCCGGAGGCATCATCATTCCCGATACCGCAAAGAAAGAGCAATCCAAACTCGGTGTCGTCATTGCAGTCGGTCCCGGCCGTTATGGAGACGAAGGCGACCTCATTCCGATGACGGTCAAGGCGGGTGCAAAAGTTATTTTTAATTCCGGTTGGGACAACGAAGTCGACATGGGGGACAAGGACGAAGAATATTTCCTCGTCGAAGAGAAGAACATCCTCGCCGTTATTAAGTAATTCTTCTATTGGCTAAAACCTAATGGCTAACAACTATTCTTATGGCAAAACAAGTACTATTTGACACAGAAGTTCGCGCCGCTCTCAAAAAAGGCGTGGATATAGTCGCAGGCGCGGTGCGCGTTACGCTCGGGCCGAAGGGTCGCAATGTTGCACTCGACAAGTCGTGGGGCGGACCGACTATTACGAATGACGGCGTCTCCATCGCGAAAGAAATCACGCTCGCAGACAAATTTGAAAACATGGGCGCCTCAATCGTGAAAGAGGTCGCGACAAAGACGAATGATAAGGCGGGAGACGGTACGACGACTGCCGTCGTGCTTCTTCAGGCAATCGTCCACGAAGGTCTCCGCAGGATGGCAATGGGAGCGAATTCGATGGTGGTGCGCCGAGGAATCGAACACGCTGCAAAGGACGCAGTTACCGAGCTCAAAAAGATGGCACGTGAAGTAAAGGGCAAGGTGGAAATCAGACAGGTGGCAAGTATCTCGGCTGAATCTGAAGAGCTTGGCCGCACCATCGCGGATATCGTGGAAAAAGTCGGTAAGGACGGCGTCGTCACGGTAGAAGAATCGCAATCAATCGGCATCGAGTCTGATTTCGTAGAAGGAATGGAATTCGATAAGGGCTACGTCTCTGCGTACTTGATTACGAATGCCGAACGGATGGAAGCGGAGGCAAAAGATGTGCCCGTCCTCATTACGGACAAAAAGATTTCTACGATTAAAGAAATTCTTCCGCTCCTCGAGAAAATCGCTCAATCAGGAAAGAAGGAGCTTGTGATTATCGCGGAAGATGTCGACGGGGAAGCGCTTGCGACATTCATCGTCAACAAACTTCGCGGCGCTTTTAGTGTCCTCGCCGTGAAGGCTCCGGGATACGGCGACCGCAAGAAAGAGATGCTGTCGGATATTGCGACAACCGTCGGTGCACAGGTAATCACAGAAGACCTCGGCATCAGTCTTGAAAAGGCAGAGCTCTCGATGCTTGGACGCGCGGCACGCGTTGTGGCCACTAAAGACAACACCGTCATCGTCGGCGGCAAAGGAAAGAAGGCGGATATCCATGCGCGCGTACAACAATTGCGTGCTCAGCTCGGAAATACTGATTCAAAGTTCGACAAGGAAAAAATCGAAGAGCGTATTGCGAAGCTCTCGGGCGGTGTCGCCGTCATCCGCGTGGGTGCCGCGACTGAGACGGAAATGAAATACTTGAAAGACAAAATCGAAGATGCGGTCAACGCGACGAAAGCCGCTATCGCGGAGGGGATTATCCCGGGTGGTGGTACGGCGCTCGCGAAGGTCGCGGCAAAACTGGCGAAGAATTCCGAAGGGCTCATCAAATCTCACAGTGACGAACATGCGGTAGGCTACAGTATTTTGGTGGGAGCGCTTTCGGCTCCTTTCAAACAAATTGTCCGCAATGCGGGACGGGAAGATGAGATGGTTATTCTCGCGGAAATTTCCGGCGGCGGCACCAAGGGCTACAACGCGGCAACAAATGAAATCGTGGACATGTACGAAGCGGGCATCATCGACCCGGTCAAGGTCACCCGTTCAGGAGTAGAGAATGCTGCGTCCGCAGCTGCCGTACTGCTTACGACCGAAGCGGCAGTAGCTGATATTCCAGAAGAAAAGAAAGCAGCTCCTGCAGGGGACGGTGGTATGGGGGGAGACTATTAAAAATCGCTCGGCGACAGGGTATTTTGGAGAACAACATTTTTCTGCTGAAAAATGTACTGTCCTCAGGCCAAGCCTTGCGGGGTCTCCAAAATACCCTGTCGACCTCGCTTGGCGTTATGTGGTTGCTCGCAATTGGCCATGTTAGAGTTACTGTCATATGACGGCTGCCCGTCCACGCAAGAAAAAGGGTCTCAAAATCTGGTCGCCGAGGACACTCGCCCTTGTGGGTGTCTTTCTGGTGAGTATGGGCATCGGCACCGTCGGAATAAGTGCCTCGCGGGATAGTCAGTTTGCTTTGGCGTTGAAGCCGGCTTCATGTGAGCCTGGTACACAGCCCGCGGATTTACAGTGCAATGACCAATATGACTACACCTGCCCGTTTGGAACTCCAAAAGAGAAATGTCCCAAGAAGCAAAAGCCCGGTGGTCTCGAAATGAAATGCGGTCAGCCCGCTCCAGGTAGTAAAACCATTTCTGGTACGTGTAAATGTTTACTGTCTTGCAAAGGTAATGCCGACGAGGCGACGGATAAAAATGATCCTGGCAAGGAGAAGCAGAAAGAGGAGGAGAAGGGAAAGGGCGACGGCAAGATGCCGGAGTTGCCAAAGATGCCGGAACCCAAGGACAGCCCACCCGGAGGGGGTCAACCGCCCCCTGGTACTTGTAAAGAAGGTGTCGTGGGTGGTGTAGATGAAAAAGGTCAGCCGTGTCCTCAAAAGGACACTCGAGTCGCTTGTCTTCTCGACCCCACTGCTGAAGGATGCATAGGTGCGGATACTCCGACAAAAGAAGACAAGACTCCTCCGACTACCACTCCGGAACCGGAGCCCACTCGAAAACCGGCTTCATGGATTGCAATCGTGAGGACGTTGGCAAAAGGAGCCTCCGATGCTGCAGCGACCACGGTCAATACGGTAACGAATACAGTCCAGGAGATAGGGAAGAGTTTCAGCGGAAATACTACATACGGAGTCGGAACTACGGATGTCGTGAAGTATGTGGACTCAACGGGCGTACAAGCAGTGCCTCCAGTATCGATAGAGGGAACGCAGAAGCAGATATCAGCGGAAGTAACAGGGTTCGGCGCTCAGAGCAGCGCAGGCGCAACTACAAATTCAGGTGAAAGCACCCAAGTGAATCCCGGTTTCTGGGGTTGGGCTGCAGGACAATTGCAAAATTTCTTGAATAGATTCTAGGAAAGCAAACTTTGTTTGAAAATGAAGGGGGAGTCCACAGCGCGGCGGCTCAATGAGCCGCCGCGCTGTTACAATGAGCTGATACGTATGTCCGCAACCAATAAAGCGGCGGTTTTCGGTGTAGTTGGATTTTGTTTCCTCCTCTCTTTCGTCGCGCCTGCGTACGGAGAGTCGGAATCAGAGTGTGTGGCGTATAAAAGAAACTATGACGAAGCGATTGCACAGAAAAAGACTCCTCCTGCACCTGCGATTTGTGACGAGGCAACGCCCGTAGGACCGGTAAGGGGACACTGTGTTGTCGGCACGAGCGTTTGCAAAGGAGAAAAAACAGCGGAGGGAAAAGATCCTTCAAGGCCGGACGTCCAAGTCGACACCTCAAAAAATAGTCCGACCAACAATCCGGATTCTTTGACCCCTCCTTTTAGTCCGGCCGGACTAGAGCCAAAGCAAACGCCGCCCCCAATCGATTGGCGAAACAGTGTTTTGCAGGGAGGCATTTTGAACTCTGCGCTTAATCCACCCACAGCTTCAGAGGATGTCTGGCAATCTCCGAGCGCAGACAGTTTCAACGACATGATTAAGCAGCAGCTGCAATCCGATTCAGGTGCGCCGTCACAAAATTCCGATACGGGTCTCGGTGCCACGCTTCAGCGTTGGGGCGCTTCGGTTTTCGGCGACGGCAACTCTCAAACAATGACACCGGTCGATGCGAGCGGACAATCGTTCGGAGACCCGGTTCAAGTCCAGACTTTCAATCCTTCGGAAGGTACTCCCGGCAGCACATTCGCGCAACCGGAAGCTTCCGAGACCCAGACAACGCAACCTTCCGGCTGCGACAGTTGGTGGTGTCCATACACGCAAGCGGCGCAGAAAGGTCTCAAGGCCGTGGGGGATGCCATCTTTCCTTCAGCTGAAGCAAAGCCTGGACCTATTCGTTGTGCTGATAGTACTGCATGTGGTTCGACGCAAAGCGGAGTTGCGAGTTGGTACAACTGTGGGACGGGAGGTGACAGCGGACCGTGCATCGGCACTCGTAACAACCCTATTAGTCCGCGGGACTTATCGATGGCTTCGGGATATCCCGTAAATACGGTAGTAGAAGTATGTACAGCGAGCGGGAAATGTATACACGTGGTCTCGAACGATGATGGAGGATTTCGCGGCAATCGCAACTACAGTGGCGGTAATAGAATAGCGGATTTAAGCCCAGCAGCTTTTGAGCGTCTTGCTCCGCTCGATCAAGGAGTGATCAAGGGCATGACGCTCAACCCCGTTGCGAAGTTTCCCGACTACCGATCAGCACTCGACTATGCGAACTCATTGAACCAAATCCCTGTTCCACAGGGGAATCCTCTGCGTGCGGCTGAAAGTGCAATAAACGCGTCGGCCAGTTCTTTCTACAGCGATTACGATCTTCCGTCGGGGCAAAGCGTCACGCAGCAATTTCTTGATGCTTCCAGTCAACAGATACAAAGCAACGTACTCGCATATGCCAACGAAACATTCACCGCAGCACAAGCCAATCCCGACTTCTCTACCTCAGGCGATACAGGTATTGCCGTTGATACATCATCAGGCGGGACGGGCAATCAAGCCTCAGCGCCGGACAACTTCGTGCCAAATCAAAATCCTGATTTCTCGACCTCAGGCGATACGGGCATAGCAGCAGTGACTTCCGACTCTCTTTTATCGCGACCTGTTACTGCGCGGACGCGTTCATTGGTTGATTTCAACGCGTATTCGCCTGCCTCATCGGCGTCTAACGACCCCTTCGCCACATCCGACGAGCTAGAAAGTATTGCCGAATCGAATCAGCTAAACAGAGACCGGGTCGCGGCAGAGACACCATCGTGGCTTCAGGCGGCCAATGAATTTGTGAATGACCCCGGTAGGGCAATCGCAGATGCCGCTCAATCTTTTGTGCAAGAATCCCGCTCGATACTGGATAATTTTCAATCAAACTTTAACCTTGCAAACGCTCCAGGCGATACGGTCGGCAGCGCTCTTGACGGACAAAACACTGATTTAGAAAACTCACTCGCGGCACAAGAGAGAATTCGAAACGCATCCAACGATTCTGTCGGCGGAGCGCTCGACCAGCAGGAGTATGCCGCATCTCTGTATGATCAAGCACAAAGATTCGCATCGGATCCATTCCTGACAGATGCTGAATTCAGCGACCTGCAGGAGCAACGACTACAACAAGATATAAAAGATGCTTACGATGCCCGGCTCGTGCTCGCTGATGAGCAAGAAAAGGTGTCGAATGACCTCGCGGATACAGAAAAAGCCGGCGGGATAAGCCCATTTACCGGTCCTGAGCCGATAGAGCTTGCGACGGAAAAACCAACCCCTAAAGTAAACCCTCTCGAAGGTCTCATCTTGTCGAAGTCGGAATTGACGCCAACTCAGATTATTGAAGCAAATAAAAGACGTCTCGGCGATGCCTTCGACGACATAGAGGTGCAAGGTGCATTTGTTGACCAATATCGCGCGCAGGTTATCACTGCCGCAAAGGATCGAATAGATGCTACCCAGCAAAAGCTCGACGAACTCCCGCTTCCTGCAGACCAAACACTCGAACAGGCGCAGGAGCATAAAAACCTGAAGGCTTCCATCGACAATGATGAAGCCTTGATTGCCCGGCAAACTGAAATCCTGAAGGCGCCGTTTGCAAAAATGACTACTGAACAATTGCAGGATCAAGTCAATAACTACAAATCAGTGGTCAACGGGCACTCTCGTGACACGCCGGGAATCGTAGCCGGCGCATACGCCCGGCTCGATATGCTGCAGGATATGGTGGACACAAGGAATCGCGATGTTATTGCGAGTATCGATGCAACGGCGGCGCAGGGGCGTCTAGACAATCCGGTGTTTAGTCACGGGGGCCCGATAGGCACTGTGGAGTTCCTTCATGCGGAACAAACGATATCGGAAATGGTTGCGCAGGGGCGCCTCGACAGCAACAGCAGCTTGCTTACGCCAGTAACCTATACACCCTGGCTTGACCGGCTTGAAGACGCACCCCCAGTCGATTTCTCCAAGCTGCAGCTCATCGGTGCCCGTGAGCCGCAAGGAGATCTTTCGAGTGCCACTCCTGGAGCAATTCCTAGTGCAGAAGTGATTGTCTCGGACGCAAAACCCCTAAGTGGACCGGATGCACGGCCTCCTCTGTCATCTGATTTTGAAACCTTCGAATTCAAGCCTACCAATGTGAAGCCCACTCCGTTTGCAGATGCAACACAACAATACTTCGAAAGAACCGGCAGTTCACTTCCACCCGCAGGGAGCGAGCCGCTCACACCTGAACAAGCCGCTGGGCTCAATCCGACAGAGATTTCGGGTAAGTTGCCAGATACACAAAAGACTACGACCGTTACACCGCAACAGGATCCCAACGTAACGCTAGCGGAACAGAGAGTATCGAATCTGGCAGGAAAGATAGAACATCTACAAACGTTATTGAATAGAAATGAACAGAATCCGGAAACGCTCGCTGCTGCGAAAGCGGCGGTAAGAGCTGCTTTGGCGTCCGCGGAACGTACGACCCCTGGACTCGAGGGTACCGGTAGTAACATGGGGGACATCGCTCAAGCGGATAGGGAGTTAAAGGGACTTTCACAAGCGCTCGACAACAGTAATCTTTCTAAAGGTCAGATTCAGGCGAAGTTGAACGACGCAAGGGTTGCAATTCGCGATTGGGATCAGGCCCTTCCCGACAGACCAGCTCCTTATAAGGTCACGACAACTATTCCCGGAGCGGCATTCTCGCACAGCATTCCTCCGATGACGGCTGGCGAAGGTGTGACTTTTGCCGACGCATATTCTCAGTATCAGAACGCGCTTACTCCAAACAATTCGGTACCTACCGCTCATTGGGAACCGCAGTATGCAGCGGAAATAGACACTCAGTTCCCGAGTCAGACCCCAAATCAAACGCCATCTGTCGCTTCCAATGATGCACCCCCGCTCTTCAACGGAGATGGAAGACCTGTGTCATACACGGATGCAACACAAAGGTATTTCTCCGCGACCGGTGAACCGCTTACAGCTGAACAGGCAGAAAGACTTAACGAAACCACAGTGACGAGCAGGCAGCCCGACACGGTAAAAACCACAACCACTACCGAACCGAAAAGCCCTGCTGTCATAGCCGCAGAGAACGCAGTCGATAATCTCGCCGGCAGAGTAAATAACATGAAGAATGTGTTGGAAGGTGCGCTTAATACTGGAAAGCTCGACTGGAAGGCAGGTGTAGGCTCAATAAATGCAGCTCAAAAGGCACTTGCGCAAGCAAACGCAACTATCGCCGGTCTGGAAGGCACAGACAGCGACCTATCCGATATCCGTGCAGCTAGTACGCGTTTGAACAAGATGTCATCTGATTTGAATCAGCTCAAGGATGCGCTCGGGACATATCCGACGGACATGGTCGTTGGTGGCATGCAGGGAAAAGCGA
Organism: uncultured Parcubacteria group bacterium; assembly: GCA_947085915.1. Classification (GTDB taxonomy): domain Bacteria; phylum Patescibacteriota; class Minisyncoccia; order Phycocordibacterales; family UBA2100; genus UBA10103. The sequence goes on along the minus strand of CAMTYD010000028.1, from coordinate 6,069 downwards.
GTGAGATGAAAGGAATGTTGAACAGTACTGTTTCCCAGGTTTCCCTTTGGAGCAACGCACTTCCCGATGAGCCGACTCCGAAAACGATCACCACAACCATTCCTGGCGCCACCTTTACACACAACATCCCGGCCATCGCAGCAGCAGAGCCATTCGCATACCCAGAAGCCGCTGCGCAATACGCACAATATTCAAATACGCAATTTGCGAGCAATTGGGAGCCGCAACCTGTAGTGGCAAACGAGACTGAAGTGCAACAGACGTTCGATAGGATTTTCGTAGACCCTCAGGAGTACGCACAAGTTCAACCATCTGGCGGGATCAACTACTCTGGCGACCCCGAGCAAACGAGTGTGGCAACTCAAACACCTGCACCGGGCTCACAATCTTTGAGCGATGAGCCATCGCTCGGAAGGGTTCTGGATGAGAACAATCCGCCGATTGTGGACAGGCAACCAACGAATGCGGAAATTTCTGCGGGAGTCCCGATGCCAGAAACAGTTAACAAGCAGGAGGAGGTAATACGCAAATTACTCTCCGAACAAAGTACGGCACTGCAGAATATGAGCGCGACATTGAGTGATGACGCTGTGGCTCGTGGCATGTCGGCATGTGCAAGTGCGCCTTCCGGTAGGACCTGCCGGACGTACCAAACGTATGCGGTTGCCGTCCAAACAGAACAGGCAAAGTACGACGTGATATCAAGAAATTATGATGCTCTCCTGGCGTACAAGAATGGAGGAGAGTTGAGTCCCGACCTCACTCAATCTCTCGCCACGATGGCGAAAGGCCAAGGTCCTACCTCTGCGGCATTCGACGCCTACGCCAAGCCGTATCTTGAAGCAGCTGGTGGCTGGTGGGAACCCATCTCAGAGGCCTATAAAAAAGGAGAGTGGGGAGACCTGGCGCTTGAGTCGTGGCGAACCGTACCCGCGGCGGGGAATCTTCTCTGGGGTGGTCTGACTAAAGAAGCAAAAATTGCAGCAGAGGAGTTTGCTCCCGATTCCTTCGGTTTCAATCCGACAGTCGATGAGGCCGCGCGTTGTGGAGCAGTCGGACAAGGGACATGTACGCTCGAGGCGGTCGGGCATGGCGCAAACGTAATAGGAGCGGCATGGGTCGTGAAGGATATTGCTCAGCTAACGCCGAAATTGCTCACGCTACCCGGTCGTGTGTCGGAATCAGTATTTACGCGTGCGGGTTCTGAGCTCACAGACCTTGCGGCCGGAACAGCTCCGAGAGTTGCCGTCGAGACGCAATTGCCGGGTGGTGTACGAATGCAACAATGGGCCGATGATTTTGATGTTCCACGTAACGTGGCCAATGACAACATTCCACTGATAGATGCGCAGGCGGCACGCCTCACGCCCGGCACCGCAGGTGCGGAAGCCGACGGTATAGCAGCAGGAACGTCCCAACAAGTGCCGCGTGGAAATACAACACAAGTGTTTCAAAATCCTGGAGATGATATCGCGAGAGTCGCGAATGACAACGCTGTGCTTCCTCGTGCCGCGGAGCCGCCACCTTTGCCGAGAACTGAGCCCGCGCCCGGAACAATTGCAGATGTTGTGCCTGAAGTTCCGACCACGCCTGTTGCCGAAACAACTTGGTGGGAAAGCACAAGAGATTTCTTCGGCTTTGGCAAAAAAGAACCCAAGACGACACCAATAGTAGAAGAGATAATCCCGTTCGGAGAAGTTCCGGAGGGTGTCCGACCTGTCGTAAGGGATTTTGAACTTCCGAGGACATCTGAAGTTACACCGTCACCTCTGCCGAGAACTGAGCCTGCTCCGCGAACCGAGACACTTGCGGATGTAGTCGATAGCGGTATCCCCGGACCCGCACCAAGATTTGATTTGAATCCTGTGCTCACAGCGGAACCAGCTGCAGCAGAAGCCGCAGTCCCCAAACCATCTTGGGTTGGGAGCGTCGGTCGTTGGGCGTGGGACCACCCAAAGACCACGCTAGGAGGACTTGGTGTTCTTGCGGCGAAACCGACAGTAGACGCAATCGTGGCTAATTCAGGTGATGTACCGCCTCCCAGCGCAACAGTAACTCCATCGTCAGGTGCTGGAAAACCGGTGCCGACTGCTGCTGCGCCTGGAGAAGATACTACGAGCGGTCCTCCGACCGGTGCTGGAAGTCCGCCACCGGCAGGCGGTGTAGTGCCTCCTAAAGACGGTACGGTCGTTTCTCCTCCCGGAGGAGTGAAGCCACCAGTGGTCCCTCGAGTTACGCATGAAGGCGCCGATGCTGTTGACCCGCCTCCGTACAAACCGCCAGTTATAGAACCCGATCCGAGAAGACCCGGAGGCGCACAGCAGGTACCAGACAATTCAAATCCATCTGTACCTTCGCCCACAAATCAGCAAGGAAGTGGTGGCCAAGGAGGCGGTATCGGAGGATTTTTCAGCGGACTCATGAGCGCATTGAGTAATTTGTTTGGAGGGTCGCAATCGTCACAGCCTACTCCGACAACGCCCGCCACGAAGCCACCAGTCACGACGCCACCAGCTGCGACATCAACCGTCGCGAAGCCTTTTGCCACGCTCATCGCAAACCCTCCAACAATCTTGTCCGGAAAGAAGTCACGACTCATGTGGTCGAGCATCAATACCTCAAGTTGCGAACTCTTCGCGACAAACAACCTGAGCCTGGCGAAGGGGATACGAGGTTCTACCTCTACGTCCGCACTTACAGCGACGACCATCTTCAGGCTGGATTGTAGTGCGTCATCGGGTGCGACCACATCTTCGCGGGCTACCGTGACGGTACAATAATGTGCGAAATATGATATAATTCCTTGTATGAACATCACATACATTCTATTGGGCGTTGTAGCAGTCGTATTGGTCTGGCTTGTCTGGGCGTACAATAATTTCGTCAAATTGACCAACCGTACCGAAGAGGCGTGGTCTGACATTGATGTACAGCTCAAGAGACGCTACGATCTCATCCCGAATCTCGTTGAGACGGTCAAAGGCTACGCCGCGCACGAAGCGGGAACGTTGCAAAAGGTCACCGATGCGCGAACTGCCGCGATGGGTGCGACCACAGTAGCACAGCACGCAGAAGCAGAGAATATGCTCACGGGGGCACTCAAATCGCTCTTCGCTGTTTCCGAAAGCTATCCTGACCTCAAAGCGAATTCTAATTTCGTCGAGCTACAGCGTGAGCTCTCCGATACGGAAAATAAAATTCAGGCAGCACGCCGCTTCTACAATTCTGTCGTGCAGGAACTTCAGAATGCTATCGAACAATTCCCAACGAACATAGTCGGCAAAGCATTCGGCTTCAAGACTCGCGAGTTCTTCGCACTTGCAGAAGGGGAGGCTGCTGCCCGCAATCCGGTAAAGGTTAGTTTCTAGCTATGCCTGAGAGACAGAGGGAAAAAACCGGACAGCAAGGTCAGGGTTTTGAGGAGCTGCCCCATCAATACCGGATTACCGTAAGCGTTGGACCCGATGCCGAAGGTGATGATAGAAACATCCGACGAGGGAGGATAGAACGGCTTTCGGAAGAAATAAACGCGACGCCGGTAAGATGGCTGGGAAGTCCCAAGACGTATGCAAGTCTCAACCAAAAACACGGACTGAGTGGTGATTATGTAATCTCTGCCGTTGATTCCACCAACAAATCTTCAATTGGCTACGGTCCATGTATCGGTATTGCCGCGGTCGGACGTTCTAACGATGGGTCGGACAAAAATGTTTCTCTGCTCGTGCACGCAATACCGAATCTGATTTCGTCGTATTCGTTTGTAAAAGATTTAACCGAGCGATTTGCGGAACTTAAAGCTCAATCAGAGGAGAAGACAACGGATGTTGTTATCTTTGGTGGGAATGCAGAAAATAAAGATAATAATCCTGATCCTTACTATCGAAATCAGCACCTTGAGTCTCTTGCGGAGTTAGTGCGCTTGGTTCAACTTGTATTATCTGTCGACCCGCGAGTATTTGACCCTGCGACGGGAGGATTTACAGACGTCGTCTTTGAGAATGATCAGAGAAGACTCCACATGACGCGAGAAGCCCATCAAAAGATTCCCGAGACGCTTGAGCAAAACGGTTCGGAAATTCTGAAAAAAGTATTATAGTAAGGCCTATGGCATCACTCTACACACAGCAGGGTAAAAATGTATTCCGCACCTGGATGCTCATGGGCGTCTTCTTGGCACTCGTGATAGCCGTGGGATTCGCGATGTCGCAATATTATGGCAATCCCGGGATTCTCTACATTGCCGTCGCGTTTTCTCTTGTGATGAATGTCAGTGCGTACTGGTTTTCCGATAAGGTTGCTATCGCTTCTGCCGGGGCGAAGCCTGCAGACGAAAAGGAATACATCGAGCTGCACCGCATCGTCGAAAACCTTGCAATCACCGCCGGGCTCCCGAAGCCGCGCTTGTATATCATCAACGACTCTGCTCCCAATGCTTTCGCATCGGGCCGCGATGCGAAGCATGCCGTGATTGCGGTGACGACAGGGCTTCTCGCGACACTCGACCGCTCTGAGCTCGAGGGAGTCTTGGCGCACGAGCTTTCGCACATCGGCAATCGTGACATCCTCGTCATGACCGTGGCGGTCGTACTCGTGGGCTTTCTTGCTGTCATCTCAGACATAGCGTTACGTATGAGTATGTTTGGTGGAAATCGAGATAGGGACAATAAGAATCCGATTATGCTGGTCGCGGTCATTGCCGCCATGATTCTTGCTCCTATCGCCGCGCAGCTTATCCAGCTTGCCATATCGCGCAAACGCGAATTCCTCGCCGACGCATCAGGCGCGTTGCTCACGCGCTACCCGGACGGGCTCGCTTCTGCCCTCGCAAAGATCGGTGCATACCAAGCACCCATGCAACGTGCATCAAATGCGACTGCACACCTCTTTATCTCGAATCCTTTTGGAGCACAGAAAGCTGCGGCTTTCGCAGCGAAGCTCTTCAGCTCGCATCCACCGATGCAAGAAAGAATTTCCGCACTGCGAGGAATGCAGGTATAGGTTGCTATGCCCCGCAGTAGAATTTCGGCTTGATTATGTTTTACACGTATCTACTTGAGAACGAAAACGGAGAACTGTATGCAGGCTTCACAACCGACCTCCGCAAACGTGTTGTAAAACATAATCAGGGAAGCAACTTCTCGACAAAAAATCACTCGTGGCGTTGTATATACTACGAAGCCTGTATGAACGAAGAAGACGCGCGCCGCCGAGAGAGATATTTCAAGACGACAGATGGCAGACGAGCCTTGAGAACTCGACTCAAGGTCTATTTTTATCAGCGGCGCCAGCCGAAATCACACTGACGGGGTATGCATCTGACGCCCGACGGGAAGTTTGAGCGTACTGACATGTGGCGGGAGGGGAAGTGGGTTGATCTTTGGAGTGTCGTCCATTTTCTCTCAGGGTCTTCCACCGCTTTCGTAATCGCCTGGCTTGGTTTCGGTTTTCAGGCGTCAGCGGTCATTGCATTTCTTCTCTTCGTCGCGTACGAACTGTGGGAAGCGATGGTAAAAATTGAGGAGACCCCGCAGAACCGCTTCATGGATGTCGTTGTGGGGATGGCGAGTTTCATCCCGACATTTGTATTGCTGCAAGGAGTATCGAAGCCGGATTTCCTAGTCGCATTCGGTGCCGTCCTCACGGTCAACGTGATAGTAGCGGCCGTCGGTTGGTATGCATCCCAGAAAGCGGAAGAATTTGAACACCGTTTGCGCGCGAGGTTTATCGCTCAGCGCGTGCGTCTCAGAGAGCGTCGGTTACGCTTCCGGGACGCCATGAAGCGTCGGCGTACACCCACGCAAAATCTTTAATCCCTGTCCGCGAGGGTTTCTTTCTGGTATAACGTGCAAGTCGAAGTCCTTCATAAAGCGGAGGCGTCGGATAGTGGTTTATTCCACCGCCTTGGAAAGGCGGCATACCGCAAGGTATCGTGAGTTCGAATCTCACCGCCTCCGCTTTCTGTGGGAAAAGTGCGTGTGTGCGAAATGCACCGTGGGCTCCCGATTTGTCTGCGCTTGCGCAGCTACAAATCGCAGTCCTTTCAGGGCTCCCGATTTGTCTGCGCTTGCG
>CAMTYD010000027.1:0-29862 GCA_947085915.1 uncultured Parcubacteria group bacterium | reverse complement strand
TCCCTCAACAACAACGTCTATCGGTCTTGAGAGCGAGAGGGGAACCGATTCGATAGTGCGCACATTGTGCGTTACATCTTCGCCCACTTGACCATCACCGCGCGTGGCTGCGGTTTTGAGAATTCCCTTTTCATACGTGAGCACAACTTTGAGACCATCGATTTTGAGCTCACACATATAGGTCGGGTGCGCGTCGGGAAAACGGTCTTTAAGAAAACGCTTCACTCGCGCATCGAACTCGTGAATATCTTCGGGCGTAAACGCATCGTTGAGCGACCACTGCGGCACGGTATGGCGGACTTTCTTGAAACCCGGAAGCGGCTTCCCCGCTACGCGCTGCGATGGCGAATCAGGCGCTATGAGTGACGGATAGGCAGCCTCAAGCTCCGAAAGCTCGCGCTTGAGAGAGTCGAGCGCCTCTGCGGATATCTCTTCTTTGTCGTACACATGGTACAGACGACGGTACCTATTGACCGCAATTTTGAGCTTCTCATATCGCTCGCTCACATCAGCGGGAATTCCCATAGCTTACAGCTTATAGCTTGTAGCTTGCAGAAGCAAAGTGTTTTTTCCGCCCTGTAAACTGTCAGCTGCAAGCTATAAGCTTGGATTAGTAGTGGAGTTCCACGGAGCGTTGTAGGGCTCTTTCACTGGTCTGAATAGTTGCACAAGTCGTATTGTATCCGTCGGCGTGAATGACGGTACGTATCGGATCTGTGGCACTACCCGGCACACAAGTCCCCTCATCATTGAATGTACCCTGACACTTGGTGACCGAGACCTGTGCACAGAGATTACCGGAAACCGCGACGTCCTGGAAAAAATCCATCTGCTGCGATGTCATGGTGTACGGATAGTACGGCGCTGTAGTCGGCCTCCCGTCTGCCTCGAGGGCCACTGTGTCGCATGTAGGCGTAGGATTATTGCAAGAAGCGTTTATCAAGGCGGTGGACGTCGCAAAATAATTACAGCGAAAATCCCAGTACAGAGCACATTCCGCGGCGGTATCTGCGGCATAAAATGCAAACTGCGAATCGCGTCCTACTGCGGAGAGCAGGACCTGTTTCTGTGCGATACCGAAAATAGCAGCGCCGACTGCAAGAACGATGGAAGAAACGAGCGCGGCAAGAAGAAGCGTAAAGCCTCTCTGTGATTGTTTGGTGTTCTTCATACTATTGCTGGCTTGAACCATCGTTAACCCAACGGTACATATTTTCTGATATCGAGAACGAACGTTCCTGGATAGGTCCCGTCTTCCAAGTGACAGTCACCGTAACACGTATTTCGTCTGAGGTGCCCGCGACACTATATGCGTGCACAGTACGTGTAAAGTAAGTCTCCACCCACGCATCTAGATCATCGCCGGTAACGGGGTACCCGAATAGAGTGCCGTCTGTCTGAAGCGCAGGGCACGTACCATCACAGCGGACGATGGCGAGAGAGGCATCCCCTATCCGACCATCAATGGTAAAAGGCTCGTTGAGATGCGGGATGAGTCCGAAGATATCAGGGGCTCCCTCCGGGCTCTGAGCAATGGTGAGTATCTGCGAATCACGGATGCTTCGAATCGCTTCAATAGCCTCCTGTGCGAGATAAAAAGCGGTTATCTGGTCGCGGGCATAGTAGGCCGAACCGAGACTCTTTGAGGCAAGCGACATGGGTGCCACTACGGCGATGGAAAGCAGCATGACAGCTACGAGTGTCTCGACGAGCGTAAATCCCGCCCTTTCTGAATGGGTCACATGCAACGAAGTATAAAAAAGGCGTCTCTGGAAAGATTTTCCGATTCGTACCAAAATGTGAAAGGGCGGGATCATAGGTCAAGTACGCGCTGAACTGCTGCGGCTTGTAAGTGAAAGGTCGTACGCGAAGACGATCCCGGGACACCCGCACTCCCCTTTATGACGATAACGACCTTTGGCTGCGTCGTATCACCCGCCTCTGTTCCCACCACATAAAAGAGCATCTCATCTATGGTGACTTCCGGAGCCGTGATGGGCGATGCGCCTGAAATAGACCCGCTTGTAGAACGCTCTATCCGGTTCGTTGCACTGTTGAAGTTGTATATCCATTTCGGGTCAGATGCACTGCCAAAGGGCTGAAACGCGAGCATCGTGGTTCCCGCAGTGCAATCTTGCGGACCTGCCGTGTTGCTGTTGCATCCCGTCGAACCGTCATAGTCATTGCCCATACGCACCGAACGCGCCATTCCATCAAGCGCGATGTTGAGATTGTTCATGACCGATTGCAGTGCCTGCGCCTTTCTATTTGCTGATACGAGAGCAAGGAGTGCTCCGACGCACACAAGCATAACCACTGCAAACAATCCTATTGCGACAATCATTTCGACGAGCGTGAATCCAGCTTGCAGCTTGCGGCTTTTAGCTTGCAGCAAAAAAATATCTCCACGACTTTTATTCTGTAAGCTGTTAGCTGTAAGCTTGTATTTCATACTAATTTATTGTGAGGCTTCTCGTTGAACTGAAATCTGGCCATTTGCACCCACGAGTACACTCATGACGTCCCCTCGCGGGGAGAGAAGAATGATACGGGCGCTCTCAGCACACGACCCGGCACCATAGGTACACCCGACACCACTTGCACTTATCCAGGCATCGGCTTCAGGTCTCTTAAAGACGATGTCCAGCTGAGTGGCAGAACTTACTCCGGTACAGGTCGCCGCATCTACTCCCTGAGGAGCGCAGAGGCCGCTTATTCTGAATCCGCTCCGGATGGTGTATGGAGACGGCGACACATTCTCTGATGAGTCGAAGAAACCGTCCCTGTCGACATCGGCAAAAAACTCGTAATGCTGGGGGTCATTGATATCAAAGTGCATACCGTAGCCTGATGAGAAGCCTTCGGTTCCATAGCGCTGCACTGAGGTGCCAAACACCTGCGCTTGTCTCACAGAAAGCGCGATGTCATATGCAAGGTTCTCGAGTTGCACAACGCCTCCGAAACGGTTGTTATTTACCAGCACAACGGAGGTTACGACGATGATGATACCGGTCACGACAACGAGTTCGACCAAAGTAAAAGCTCGAAGAAGTGAAGACTGTCTATTCCGTAAAGTGTTGCGAACCATATGATGATGCAGCTGAATATGAGAAACGGTCCAAACGGTATCTCGCTTTTCATTGTAAACCCTCCCGGCGGTTTTACCCCTGAAGTTATCCCGAGTGTGTACAGCGCGCGGATGATATACGGCATGGGCAATAGTATGCACACCGATATGAGAGCCCCGATAACGAATGAGAGAAATACTGCAAGAAGTCCGAGAACGGGCCCGAGGAGCCATCCGATTCCGAGAGCGAGCTTGGCGTCTCCCAAGCCCATCCATCTTCCCCGAGAGAAAAACCACAAGCTAAAAAGAGGCAGCGCGGCAAGTGGTCCCGAAAGAATAAGCCACCAACTATCGATTTCTATTGAAACCGGTGCGAGAAATTGGGAAACGAACGCGAGACCGGCGAATGCATATACCCACTCATCGGGGATTATCGTGTGCCGTATATCGTAAGCGGCTATGCAGATGAGAATCATGAGGATGCACAGATATATCAAAACGACCGCGGCTCCTGACCACAGAAAGAGGGCATGCTGAGCACTGGCCCAAAAACCCACCAGAGCAAAGAGGACGCCTGTCGTACCTTCCACCATCGGGTACTGCGCAGAGATAGGGGCACGACACGCTCGACACTTCCCTCCAAGCAAAACCCACGAGAAAACAGGAATCATGTCATATGACTTCAGCTGGGTGCCACAACTCATGCAGCCGCTTCGTCCGCCAAGCGAGCGTACCCCATGACGGAGGACAATGACGTTGAGAAAGCTCCCGACAATGAGCCCGAAGACCCCGAAAGTAAAACCGGCGAGCATTGGCTCATAGTATACCCCGTGGGATAAACACCCTCGACAAGAGTGACAGGAATTCTATTCTCACAAAGAGCTCGATAGTACCAACGCGCCTTATAAACCTATCCCACGGGGTATACAAGCAAAAACCCCGCGGAAGGCGGGGCTTTTGGTTCAGAATCGTGGGCCAAGCCACGAATCAAGCTGTCCGAGCCAAGCCGCGAATCAGCTGATTCGCTTACGGTCTGACGTCGTAGACGAGGCCACTTCCGCTGAATCCGCCGTTCACAGCGGTGAAGTCAGCGTTGGTTGTCCATGTACCTCCAGTACATTGGCTGCTTGCGACTGGCTCGTAATCAGCATCAGCATCCAATGCGGTGTGACCTGTAGTTTCGAGCTTAGCACCCAAGTGATAGCTTGAGCAGGTCGTACCAGTTCCGATTGCTTCATAGCCATAGCTCACGAGACTAAGTGGATCCAAAGGAAGGGTCGAGATGAATCCTTGACTCACAAGATTCGTAGCATATTGAGCTGAGGTTGGGTAATTGCTGTTAGCGTCGTAATAGAGCTCAAGAGCAAGTTGGATTTGTTTGATGTCGGCGACGCGACGTGCATCACGACCCTTTTTGCGTGCACTATTGAGAGAGGCGAGAACTATCGATGAGAGAATACCGATGATGGCAATAACCACCAAAAGCTCAATCAACGTAAAGCCCTTCTTGTAAGATATCTTCATACTGTATCTAAAGTTTACTTGCTAAATTACCCTAATAACGAGGATGAATACCATTGTATACCCTTCCATTACCCCCTTCGTAGGGGGTGTGGATATGATTCTTGCGCGAGCAACCCGAAGGTGAACCCACCGCGAGGTGCTGCCGAAGGCAGTTCGACTGTCGGCCGAAGGCCGATAGGAGAAGGTTCACGTCGGAACGAGCACGTTCCGACGATGCAGACGCACGCACGGGCACGTGCGGACGCTGAAAGGCTGTCTTTAAGCGCTAGAACGACGAAGCAATGTTGTAGATAGGCAGAAGGACAGATGCGAGGAGTACGGCCACACCAAGTGCCAAAACCACTATCATGAGCGGCTCTATGAGCCCGACGAGGGTATCGACGGCATTATTCACTTCCCGCCGGTAGAACCGAGCCATCGTCTCGAGTATTTTCCCCATATTTCCGGTCTCCTCTCCAATCTTGACCATGGCTACGATGATGCCCGGAATTTCCGGATGCTTACGCAAAGCCTCCGATAGGGGCATACCGCCCTTCACGTCAACCGCGGTATCGGCCAATACTTTTTCGTAGACCGCATCCCCCACCACTAATCCGGTGATTTCAAGACCCCGCAGTACCTGGATACCGCTCCTAAGCATGGTTGAGAGGTTGTCCGCGATGCGCGAGAGAAATATCTTGGTATAAATATTGCCGATAGCCGGTGTCTCAAGACGCGCACGGGAAAGCATTTCTCTTCCCTTTGCAGTAGCTGAAAACCGGTAGAGAAAGATACCGCCCACAACGAGCAATATAAGAATGAGAAAGATGTACCGGGTGAAGAAGTCTGACATGCCGATGACCACTCTCGTATACAGCGGGAGCGACTGCCCGACCTCTTCGAGCATTCCTGCGAGTTGCGGGATGACGAGTGTCATCATAAGAATCATGACGACTACGAACGTAAGCATAATGAAAGCCGGGTATACCAAGGCATTGCGGGCTTTCTGTGTCAGTTCAAAGTTTCTATCCAAGTAGTCTGCGAGGAACGAAAAGGTCTCATCGAGTTTCCCAGTCTCTTCGCCCGCGCGAACCATGTTTACGTAAAACGAGCTGAAGACCTCCGGATGCCGTGCAAGTGCCGCTGAAATACTGCTTCCGCTTTGGAGGTCATTACCGATAGCGGTCAATTTTTCTCCAAGGGCAGGTGTACGGGCTTCGGCTGCGAGGAGCCGGAACGCGCGGAGAGCCGACACTTGTGCCTCGAAGAGCGTTGTGATCTGCCGCGAAAGCATGACCACATCCGCATTGGTGACCCGGTCGAAAAAGGAAATGCGCCGCGAGAAGAGCGTCGGACTCTCGGCAGGGTCGATGCCGGAGAGGACAAGACCCCGACGTTGCAGCGCGGCGATAGCGATATCCATGTTTACGGCATCAATAGTGCCTTGTCGCTCATTGCCTTCCGTATCAAGAGCAGTGTAGGTAAAAATGGCCATAGGTTAGAGAAGTTTCTGCAGCACGTTGGGATTGAGGGAATGCTGGTATGCGCTCTCAGGAGTAATCTCTCCACGGGCGACGAGTTCGGCAAGACAACGGTTCATATCTATCATGCCTTCAGTCGAGCCGGTTTCTATGACCGTGTTTATCTCGTGTGTGCGTTTCTCGCGTATGAGATTCGCTACAGCCTTATTGTTGATAAGCAATTCATAGCACGGAATGCGTCCTCCGGAAATGCGAGGGATAAGGCGCTGCGAGAAAATACCGGCGAGGCTCGCCGCGAGCTGCAGGCGTATCTGGTCTTGCTGACCGGGCGGGAAGGTATCAATGATGCGGTCAATGGTCTGCGCCGCGTTGTTGGTATGCAAGGTCGATAAGACGAGGTGGCCGGTCTCCGCAGCCGTAACCGCCGCCGCCATGGTCTCCGGTCCGCGCATCTCCCCCACCAGAATCACGTCAACATCTTCACGAAAAGCCGAGAGGAGTGCCGAGGCAAAATCCTTCGTGTCGATACCAACTTCGCGCTGGTCGATGAGTGATTGTTTCGGTTCGAATATGTACTCAATCGGGTCTTCTATCGTGATGATGTGCTCCATCCGCTCAACATTGATGAGCTCGATAAGAGATGCGAGGGTCGTTGTCTTGCCCTGCCCCACCGGCCCCACAACGAGAAAGAATCCCTGCTCTTTTCGCGCGAAAGAAGTGAGGATATCGGGTAAGTTCAGATCTTTGATACTCAGAATATTCTTGGGGATGAGGCGAAGCACAATACCCACAGCGCCGCGCTGTATAAATGCGTTCCCGCGGAAGCGGTACGTTTCCGTGCTTTCGTATGCAAAATCCAACTCTTGGTTTTGCTTGAATTTTGCCTGAAGCTCGGGAGAGACCAGGGCCTGCAAAAATCCGAGCGTGTCTTCCGGAGTCAAGACCGGCTCCTTGAGCATGGGAGAGAGGTCGCCGGAGACGCGGATGGTCGGATGCGCTCCGGTGGATAAGTGCAAATCAGAGCCGCCCTCGTGCACGAGGACGTTGAAATATTTTTTAAGGAGGCCAGGATAGTCATTCATAATCGTATAGAGAAATGATACCAGTACTACACCCGATGTTTCGCGAGTTCTTCGTTCACTGTGTTGACAACTTCTGAGGGAATCATGCTCGCCTTGACGATATACCGTGACGCGCCGAGTTCCGCTGCTTTTGTTTTCTCCGGTTCGGAGTTCTGATTGGTGAGCGCAATCTTCAAGGCGCCATCGCCGAGATGTTCGTCGGAGAGAGCTTTCAGGAACGCGAACCCATCGAGCTCGGGCATGGTGAGATCAAAGAGGATGACGTCAGGCTTGAGCCCTGCGCGCAAACTGTTGAGTGCTTGGTTCGCCGAGAGACACAATTCGACTTTATACCCGTTTTGGGTAAATTTCATCCCGTACATATCCAAAAGGAATTTGTCGTCGTCAGTGAGAAGAATCGTTCCTTTTGTTGTTGGGGTATCAGTCATACAAGTGAACTATTAGATGGTAACTTCAGGCGGAGTCTCCGGGACTACTGCCGGCTCCGGCACATCATGCTCCTTATCGCCGGAGAGCAAGAGTGTACTGAGGCTGTTCACCTCGGAAAACGGAACGTGCTTATCAAACGATTTCATCATAGCGTCCTCCTGCATCGTCAGCATGCCCTGTGAGCGTGCTTCTGCCCAAATCTTAGAATCAACTGGGTTATCCAGAACGATTCGTTCGATGCTAGGCGACATTTCGAGTACCTCAAATACCGCCATACGACCACGCAAGCCCGTCGGACACGTAGGGGTGCGTTTCGGTTCATACACCATCTCAGGCACCTTGAAGCGATACTTCTCCGGCAGTGATTTGAGCTGTTCTTCGATGTTCTTGCGCGCTGATGCGCCAAGGGGAACTTCATTGGCAGCATCCGGACAAAATGTGCGCACCAAGCGCTGCGCAATCGAAAGAATAAGAACGGGAGGGATGAGGTACGGATCGACACCCATATCAATGAGACGCGGTATGGTTCCGACCGCGTCATTGGTGTGGATAGTTGAGAGTACAAGGTGACAGGTGAGCGCTGCTTGGATAGCAAGCTTTGCGGTTTCTCCGTCGCGGATTTCTCCCACCATGATGACATCCGGATCTTGGCGCAAAGTCGTACGCAGACCGTTGGCAAAGGTATACCCTATTTCTGGATGGATTTGTGATTGGATAACGCCATCAACGTAATATTCAATCGGATCTTCAAGCGAGAGTACGTTCTTATGTTCGCGGTCAACCTCGGAGAGCATCGAGTAGAGTGTTGTCGATTTTCCGGAGCCGGTCGGACCGGATATCAAGATAAGCCCGTGCGGAGCGGAGACCGCTTTTCGCATTAATTCGAGATTGCGCGGCGTGAGACCAATCTGATCGAGAGGAATAAATCCCTGTTCGCGGTCAAGAATACGGATAACTACCTTCTCTCCGTTGTAGGAAGGAAAGGTAGAGACACGGAAGTCGATTTGGCGGGTATCAATCGATGCGGAAAAACGGCCGTCTTGAGGTTTGCGCATTTCGTCGAGTCTCATGGACGCAAGCACCTTAACCCGCGCGACGAGTGCGCGGTGAGTACTCAAGGGCAATATCACACTTGTGTGGAGCTCGCCATCGACACGATACCGTACCCGTACACCGGAAGGCTGGGGCTCGATGTGTACGTCGGATGCTTTTCCGTCGACCGCGTAGCGTAATATGGTTGAAACAATCTTAATGGTCGGAGCGTCTTCCTGAAGCTTTGACTTCCCTTCTCCAGGGCCCCTTCCGATGGAAGGGTCTTCGAGGTCAAGTGATGAACTTTCACGTTCGGGTGTTTTCACTTTCTCCTGCTTGCTTTCTGTCTCAAGATCAGAGACTGCGCGTTCAACCTCGCCTCCGAGACCCCGGTACATACCGAGCACCCGGTCAAAATCCTCCCGGACGATCTTGAATATCTTGAACGGCATCCCTGATGTCCTGGCGATGAAATTCAGTGCGTCTATCCCCTCCATGTTATCGGGGTCCATCATGCCGACCTCAAGCACTCCCTCGGCAACACCGAGCGGGACTAAGCCGTAATGAGCAGCTGATTCTTCGGGAATGTACTTGAGAACCTCATACGCAACCTTTGTGTCCCCGATAGAGCGCACGGGGACGTCTCCCGCAGACTGAGTGGCGCTCGCAGCTGCCGATATTGTTCCCTCTCCCGGCATATATTATTAGCGGGCGGAGTTCTGGGGTTGGGTGCTGGTGCTATTCGGGAGACCGCTCCCCGCGGAGAGCGGCGCAAAAGGATTCGTACGGCCGACCGGTTCGGACACGATTTCGGTTGAAAAATCTTTTAGTTCCTTGAAGGTAGTGCCCGAGAATATCGTTCCGTCGAGCTTGACTGCACGCAGAGTGAGGAGCGTCGCGACGATGCCCGGGTCGGCCTGAGTCCCGTTCTTCTCAATCGGGGTTGAGACGAGATCTGCCGACTCAGCAGCGGGCGACAACCCGTACCAAACGAACCCCGCGACAACGAGGCCAGCCAAGATGAGAATGAGCTTATGTTGAAGAAGTGATTGCATATTATTTAAGCCAATACGTCCGCAGAGTCATATTGTACGTGTAGAGAGGCTCACTTGCTCTCGCAACAAAAGAATTAGTGGCGGTTGGAAACGCGTTTGTGGGATTCGAGGCCACTGCGACCCCTCCCGAAGAAGGTGAGATGGAGAGCGAGACAAGATCTACGATACGTAGGCTCGATTCCAAATCCCCAATAAACGCAACGAAATCACGATACGTCGCGACTGTGCTGAAGGTCAGCGTCAGAGAATCATATTTTTGATTTGAGGCTCCGATGGCACCCAGTGCCGTTTGACCCTTTGCGGTCTGCTTCTGAGCACTCGACACATCGACATTCTGAAGCGAGAGTCCGCCGCGCTCCGCCAGCTTATCTAAGTCGAGAATAAGACGTACGTTATCCACGTGGTCGGGTAGTAATTTTTGTAGGCGGTCTAAGTCCACGGGGTCGAATGTATTGAAACGCGAAAGAAGCGTCTGCCGCAATTTCTGTAATTCCGCAGCCTTGTCCAGTGCTGCGTCATTTTGTGCGATACTCGCCCGCATCTCCTCTGACGTATCGTACGTCGGTTTGGTGTACAGAAAAAAGATACTTCCTGCGAGCACAAACCCCACGATTGCAATAATGAGTTTCATAGAATTAGTTTTCGGGCTGGGTCGGCTCCTGTGGAAGGCCGTCGAACGGTGAGGCGCTTCCGGCTGGAGCCGCAGGGGTCTCTGAACTCTCTACCGAAGAACCGCCGACTCCTGAGTAATTTATGGCTGAAGGATTTACGACAGCGGCGAGATTGAAGTGCACGCCGTCCACTTGTCGGGCGATGTTGGAAAAAATCGGACTGGTGATGACTCCGTTTTTGCTGAAAAGGTCTGCCTGGAGTGCTATCGAGTTCACGCTCTTTGCAACGCCAACCATTTTGACGGACAAATTCTGATTATCCGCAACCTGAAAATCCATGGTCTGGAATGAAACGGTCTGTAGTGTCGCCGCCTCGAGCGCCTGGAAGAAAAGTGACGGTGCGATGTGCGCAGAGAGCACCCGGTCGGCCGCATGCATGCGGTCATCGAGACGCGTGAGTTGCTGAATAAGCGCCGGCTGGAAGCCTGCTTTTGCGCGCTCAAGCTGTTCGAGCTTGGCGCTGTTCTCGGTCACCAAATATTGTCCGTATAAAAACACACCTATCGCAAGCGCTACTGACGCGACGAAGAGTACGATTGCACACAAAAGCAAGAGATCGTTCAATCCGCCGCCCCCGCGACGTGACGCGGAAGAAGGAACCGATGTATCGCGCGGTATGAATGAAGGAGATATGCCGGTTTCAACCATACATTAATTGCTTTTGAGCTTTCTTAGTGCGACCCCGACCGCAACCACAAATCCCGGGCCTATTTCGCGCAGCACAGTCTCAAGAAATGCCGGTGCTTCAGTATGCGAAAAAGGATTCGCAATCTCGACCTCGGCAGACAAGCTTGTATGCGCCGTATCCGCAAGTCCTGGAAGCGACGCCCCGCCGCCTGCGAGGACTACGCGCGATACATTTTTATTGTATCGCTGCCCGTAACTCAATAGTACCCGATTCACTTCGGAAAACACACGCGAGAGTGTTGATAACAGCGCTGTCTTTATCTTATCGTTCTCATCTGGACTATACGCATTCGAATCTATGAGTCCGCGCTCACGCTTTACGCGCTCTGCTTTTTCAAATTCCCAGCCCAGTGAGCGTGCGAGATTTTCTGTCATGTGCTGTCCACCTGCTGAAACGAGGTGCGATGAGCGTACGATGCCGCGCTCTATAACATATATCTTGGTGGTCGCAGCACCCAAGTCAACGACGAGTACAGGCGCGATGCCATGGGTCACCGCAGAGCGGATGGCGCTGAATATTTCTATCTCGTAGAAATTGATTTTGAGCCCCGCAGTTGTAGCCATCGTCTGATAGTTTTTGAGAATGTCGTTGTGAATGGCGACAAGGAGAACCTCGTCTCCTTTTGTTTGCGCGGATTTCTTGGTCTCCAGGCGGTCAAACGCGCTATCCTCCCCTTCTTCGCCGGGGATGACGAACCAATCGAGCGTCACTTCAGAAATCGGTATCGGAATATACTTGCGGGCCTCAATAGGAATCATGCGCTTCAATTGTTCCGGCTGGATGTGCGGGAGATTTAACACCGACACGAGACTCGAAGAAAACGAGATAGAAATCCCGCCCGTGCGGGCTGTTACGTTTGCCTCGCGCATGAGATCGGTGAGTGCCTCAGCGAGCTTTTCAGGCGTAAGCTTGACGGCTTTCCCTATCGCCTGCTGCGCATACGGACCGAGTGCTATCTCACCGTACGTCTCGAGAATAGCGGCACCGCGCGAGGTGCGCAGCTGCACAATCTTTGCGCTCGAAGCACCGACATCAATTCCCAACACGCTTCCATCGGCCGATTTACCCAGCGATGTAAAGCTTTTGAGAACGTTTCCCAAAGAGAACGCCATTTGAAAATTATATCATGCATCTACAGATTCTTTTCGGTCAATGGTAGACTATTTATATGGCTGAAAGCTGGAACGGAATAAAAAAGCTTGCTGCGGCAATTGCGATAAACGCTGCTGCTACCGCAGCGGAAGTTCCGCGTGCTCACTCCCAAGAATCTCCGGCTGTTGTTTCGGATTCAAAAGATGCGCAAGCTGACCGTTGGTATCTTCTAGCGGATTCGCCGGCGGACGACACTGAGCTATCCGAATTGGGGCAAAAAATCACCGAACTCATGGTTGCCGCTGAACAAGACAAGCTCGCGGCCGGGATACAAGCAGAATATATGGAAAAATTCCAAGCGAATGGCTTGCGACGTATCAAAGCCCGTTTCCCTTTTCCGCATCAACATTACGTGGAAATATTTACACACGTTGATAAAAACGGTAGTTCAAATGGTCGGCTTCAGATAACCGGTCACGATAAACTACCCGGGCATCCCTTCGATGTGGTTTTTGAACCGGATCGTTTAGGGGGATATCTAAGACGGGGAACCTTCTCCGAACTTCGAATCTCAGAATCTTCAAGTCTGTATAGTGAAAATTATGCGGATGCGGGAATGGATGGTACGGGAGACATACGCTTCGCAGACGAAGAGAGAGTATTTTTGAGACGCCTCGCAAAGGGTATCTTGCAACACATATTAATGCGCAATTAAAGCTGCTTAAGAAATTTTATCGATCTTCGCTGCGAGAATGAAGTCATTTTCAGATAATCCATGTATCGCGTGCGTCGTGAGCTCTACTTCCACCTTCCCCCATCCAATTGAAAGGTCAGGATGATGCCCTTCTGCCTCGGCTATCGGAGTAATTTTGTTTGCAAAGTCCATCGCCTCGACATAATTTCTGAACTTGAATTTTTTTGAGATATTTTTTGCTTCTCTTGCGACCGCCCATCCGTCCACATGCTTCGACATCGCCTCAGCCTCCATAGGAGTCATGGGCTGTACGCCTCCCTCGCACGCCACACACCGCTTTTGTGTTAAATCCATCCCGCCTGTTGTCATAATGAGTTTAATATGGAGCCCACCGCCTGCTCAACAGGCGGGATCCATGAGAAAATCATACCATGCGACATCTTCTAGCTGTGCTCGAGGTTATTTTTGATACCATCCTTCCCCTGCGCGGGCGTGCAGCGCGTACGAAAGCACGCACCGCAGAAGAAATACCCCTCGCCCCGACCGTTCACGAACTCCTCCAAACGCACATCACAACCCTGATGGATTACCGGCAAAGCGCGGTGCAAGATTTGATACGAAGCCTCAAATACGATGGCTCGGGACATGCGGCACAGCTCGCGGCACAATTGCTCGCGGACTTTTTGCGGGAAGAAATCTCGTCGCATCGTGCATTCTCCCAGAAAAAAATTCTCATTGTGCCTGTGCCATTGCACAACTCGCGCGCACGCGAACGCGGATTCAATCAGATAGAACTCGTATTGCGCGCGCTACCCCTGGAATTTCGCGATGGCACACTCTCGACATTGATGCCTGGTGCCTTAATCCGCACCCGGGAGACAGCACAGCAGGCCCGCCTCCCCCGCTCGGAGCGGCTCAGTAATGTCGCAGGAGCTTTCTCCGTATTTGAGTCAAGCTTTGTAAACAAAAAACATATATTTCTTATTGATGACGTTACGACGACGGGAGCGACACTGGTAAATGCCGCTACACCACTCCGACGTGCGGGTGCCGAAGTCACATTACTTGCCCTGGCTCGCGCTTAATCAAAGATTATTAGTATTCAACTCCTTAATTCAAGCGTAAGACATTTAACGCCACCACCCGATTTTTGAAATTCACCGATTGGCGTAGGAATCACCTGTAAACCGAGTTGTCGATATCGCTGTATCAACGGCTGTGCGCCTTCTGGTATGACGATACTTTTCCCGTCGCTCATAGCATTGAGGCCATACGCGAGCGCATCTTCATCAGTTGCTTCGATTACGTGTGGCACAAGCTTGCGTACTGCAGCAACACTTTTCGCAGTGAAAGCTTTCGGGTAGAGGGCGACCGTATCTGCGTTGATTACGGTAAATGCGGTGTCCAAGTGATAAAACCGTGCGTCTACCAGCTGTAAGCTCACTACTTTGATGCCCAAGTAGTCGGCCACTTCTTTGTGCGATGGCCTATCGCTCCGCCACGGATAACCCGCGAAGAGAACGTCATTCCAGAGCAATGCGTCGCCCTCTCCTTCAAAATCATATTTTGGAAGATAAAAATCCGTATAGCCGGCAGACTCAAACCACTGTTTAAATCTTTCCGTCTCAGGCTGTCTATCCGGCTGCCGGAAATTTGGCAGCACGACTTTTCCTTTGTATACAAAAGCTCCATTGGCGGTGAACACCATGTCGGGAAGGCCTGAAGCCGGCTCGACAAGCTTTACGTCCCATCCAAGCTGTTGCGAATAGATTTCATACAGACCTTTCCATTCTTGTGCAGCTTTCGCATGAACTACCGGATTTTCTTCATGCATCCACGGATTAATCTCGTACTCGATATCGAAGAAATCTGGCGCACACATCAAAATGCTCAAAGACATAGGGGCATAGAAACTATCGAGACAGGCTTACTCTGCTTTGATTCTTGATAAAAAGAAAGATTGTCCTTCATCTCCGTAATGCTATCGCCCCACTACAATAGCAACTGTGTGGGGAAAAATCCTATCTACACATCGAGATGTGTATAACTTGGCGGTGGCTGATTCTCCCGCGACTAACCTTTTGCCGCCGCAAAGAGACACATGATTGCCCTCATCGACCTCAGTGTGCTAGCTTACGTTGCCCTCATACTCTTCTTGTTCAGGTAGTTTTATCTGACTGCATCTCCTTCAAGGTCAGTTAAATCTGACCTCAAAGTTATACATTCCCATCGAACAGATCCCTCGTACCGTTGCCCCTGTTGTTTGAGCCCCGAGTTCGATATCTGTCTTGCCGGTAGGAGGCAACATCTGACGAAAACCTACGCTTGGAACGGTTAGTTGAGAAGTGCAATCGAACGTGCCATTCGTTTCAACCCGCAACACTGTCGGCATACCTGCCTTCGCAGCGGTGAGCTTGGGTGTGTATTTGCCCTTTGCGGTTATGGTCACATACTGCACGCCATCTCTGATCTCGATATTCTGCGACTGTGCATCTGAAGAAGCCGTTCGGTCAGAAACGAAGTACAGAGTCCCCCCGATAAGGGCAGCGCTCATGATAATAGATATGATTGTGTTTTTTTGCATAGAATAACTAGAAGAATTATATGTTGAATACAGGATTGATGACGCCGAGTCCTGCGAGCCCTGCGAGAAGCGCAAAAGCACCCAGTCCAATAACGACGACTCCTGCCGATTTGAAAAAGAGCGGCGCGTATTTCGATTGTGCGAACGAAGCCGAGCCGAAGGACAAAAGCGCAAGCATCGGAAGTGTGCCCAGAGCGAACGCGGTCATAATCAGGAGTCCTGAGAGAAATGAGCCGCTCGAAAGTGCCGCAACCTGCATCGCCTGAGTGAATCCGCAGGGCAAGAAGAAAGTCCCGACACCTACAAGAAATGGGGCTATGGTTTTATGTTCCACCTTGCGGAAGAAATTGAAAAGACCTGTTGGCAAAGCAATAAAATTCTTATCAAAGAGACCTACCAAATTGAGTCCCAGCACAATCATAACGACTGATGCAAGGATTCCAAGTATTGCGGTGAGAGTAAAACTTATACCGATTGCACTGCCAATAGCGCCCAGCACGCCGCCGAGCACCGCAAAACTTATAAGCCGTCCCCCGTGAAAGAGCATCATCGGCTTTACGTCGCTTACTTTGTCCTGAGAAATTGTTGCGGAGAGTGAGAGTACCAATCCTCCGACCACCGCAAGACAGCTTGAAACGGATGCCACAAGGCCAATAATAAAACCGGTTACCGGTGTCACTGTCCCACCCAGACCGAAGTTTAACATTCCTGATTTCTGCACAATGAAAAAGAGGGCGAGAAATGCGAGACCTATAGGAAGTGCTTGCCAAATGACTCCCGTATCTTTTTTTTCGTTGACTTTCTTCTCGACAGAAAGTGAGTAGCCGTTGTGCCGTATCTTTTCAGTTAACATCTCTGCGAGTCTGTACTGGCTTTCATCAAGAGTGGTACTAATTGAGACAGTTTCTTGCTTTAAATCAACATTCGCGTGCTCAATACCAACCTGTTCGCTTAGAGCGTCTTCGATGAAAATTTTGCACGATGGACAATGAGTGCCGGAAACGTGGAATATGTAGGTCTTCGTCATACCAATGAATTATTACTATTTTTATAGACTCTAAACCATTCCTTCCAGAAAAGTATCGCTACAAACGGAAAGGCCAGAGCGGTTATCAGTCCGGGATAATATCCCCACTCCGACGCGGCTTTAATTATGTGATGTAACTCGTAGATATAGATTAGTCCTGCAATCGCAAGAATTCGGAGTTGCCATTTTTCGCCTAAAAGAAGCAGGAATGAAATAACAAGAAGCAGCCAAAACATTATTTGAAAGGTCGCAAATGTTGCACCGTGTGTAGATAAATTGCCAAAGAGTGACCCAAATAGTGCCTGATCCCATGCGTCTCTATCGTAGAAATGTGTCAGAAATTCCTCAATCCCATGAGCAATGAAAAGCAGGATTGATATGCCAAATATATTTCTTAGTTTGCTTGTAATCATAGTTTCTTTGCTTTAAGGCGCAGTGAATTGCCGACCACTGACACGCTTGAGAATGCCATCGCTAGTCCGGCAACGACCGGACTCAAGAGCCACCCGAAAATCGGATAGAAAACTCCGGCCGCAAGCGGGATGCCAATGATGTTGTAGATAAATGCCCAAAAGAGATTCTGTTTTATTCCTCGCATGGTGAGTTTCGACAGACGGATGGCTTTCACAAGCTTGGAAATATCGCCATTCAAAAGCGTGATACCGGCAGTCTCAATGGCCACATCTGTGCCGGTCCCCATAGCGATACCGACATCGGCCTGTGCGAGAGCGGGTGCATCATTGATACCATCTCCAGCCATTGCCACGATGCGACCCTGGCCCTGTAATTCTTTTATTTGGCTGAGTTTGTCCTCCGGAAGCACTTCGCCTATCACATCATCAATGCCGACTTCTTTCCCGATAGCGAGAGCAGTGTTTTTATGGTCACCAGTGAGCATAATGACTTTGATTCCAAGTGCATGGAGATTCTTAACTGCCTCAACTGCTTCCGGTTTTATCGCATCCGCAACCATAACCACGCCAAGCACCGCCTCCTTTGAGGCAAGAATTATTGGGGTCTTGCCTTGAGAGGTTTCTGTTTCAATCTTACTTACGTCAAAGGAAAGTTTGAGATCAGAGATTAATGTAGTGTTCCCCGCAAAGTATTCTGTGTTCTCAATAGTCGCCTTAACGCCCTTGCCTTTGATACTCTCGAAGCCGGAAGCCGACAAATGGGAGATATTCCTACCTTTTGCATATTCCAGTACCGCATGAGCAATGGGATGTTCTGATTTGGCCTCAAGTGTTGCAAGAATAGAGATAAGTTTTTCTTCCGGCAACTTTGAGATGTTTTGTACACTCACTATCTCCGGCTTGCCTTTGGTTATTGTTCCTGTTTTGTCTACCACTACGGTATCCACTTTGTGGAGCTTCTCGAGAGTTGCGGCGTCTTTAATCAAAATTCCTTCTTTTGCACCCTTGCCAACACCCACGATGATAGCGGTCGGAGTTGCGAGCCCAAGCGCACACGGACAAGCAATGACGAGAATGCCCACAAGCGATGTAAGACCGTACGAAAGCGCCAAAGAGAATCCAAGCGTCGCTGTGCCAAAGACTAGCCATCCACCGAGCGCAAGTAAAGACAGCACCAACACAATTGGGACGAATACGGCGGAAATCTTATCAGCCAGCGCTTGAATGGGGGCGCGACTGCCTTGAGCGTCTTCTACCATTTTTATGATATGAGCAAGCAGAGTTTCTGATCCAACCTTTGTCGCTTTAAACGTAAACGATCCTGTCGTGTTGATAGTACCGGCGACAACTGCACTCCCTACAGTCTTCTCAACCGGCATGGACTCACCGGTGATCATCGATTCGTCCACGAATGATGATCCTTCGAGAAGTATTCCATCGACAGGAATGCGCCCGCCGGGCTTAACAACGATCTGATCTCCGTGCACTACTTGGTTGATTGTGAGTTCTTGCTCCTTGCCGTCGCGGATAACAATCGCTGTTTTCGCCTGAAGATTGAGTAGTTTTTCGATTGCATCACCGGTCTTTATTTTTGCTTTGGCCTCTAGATATTTGCCGAGCGTAATAAAAGCAATGACCACGATCGTAACGTCGTAGTAGGTATGCTCGACGTTAATGAATTGGCGAAGTGGTTCTTCAAATGCCATCACAATAAAACTGTATAGAAATGCGACTGAAGTACCGATACCAATGAGGGTATCCATGTTTGCCTTGCCGTAGCGCAGGAACCGGTAAAACCCTAAAAGATAGGGTTTGCCGACTACAAAGAGCATGTATGTCGCAAAGATTGGCAAAAGATGATGCACGAATTCATATACAACGGTAGACATTGCAGAAACAACGCCAAATACTGCGAGAATATCCCATCCCATGACGATGATGCTGAAAATAGCGAGAGGGGTAGCGGCCATCACTTTTGTCCTCATGTCGGCAACTTCGGCAAGTTTTTCTTTCTTGGACTGATTGAGTCCCAGATGTGCCGCATGTTCACTTTCTGACATCCCCATTTCATCGGCAGTAGAAGGGACATCAAGCGAATAGCCAAGCGGTTCAATATGTTTAGAAAGCTCGTGAGGATTTGTTTTTGCAGGGTCAAAAGATACCTTGGCTTTTTCTGTGCCATAGTTGACTTCCGCAGACTGTACGCCATCAACCTTCTTAAAAGTCTTCTCGATGATTGAGGAGCATGAAGCACAGTGCATTCCTTTTACCCGATATGTTTGTGTATGCATATTATTTTCTCTTAAGCTTATAGACCTTGAGAATTTCCCCTTTGGCCTTGTCGGTCTGTCCCGACTTCACCTGAGCAAGAATGCAACCGCTCAAATGATTCTCAAGGAGGAGGTCCTCGACATTAGAGAGTCCTTGTTTTACTGCGGACGTCTGAGTGATCACATCGATGCAATAGGTATCATTTTCGACCATTTTCTGAAGCCCTCGTACCTGCCCCTCAAGAAGCTTAAGACGTCGTACGATACGACTCTTGCTTGTGTCGTTCATGTATTTCATACAAACAACTATACCCCCTGGGGGGTATAGTTGCAAGTCCAAGAATCCACATCTGAAGCATTAGTGTTGGTGTGGTCAACGGTGGAACGGGCGGAACCGTGGTACTCTCTTACGACTCGGTATGCATGACGATTTAAAGCACCATGACCATGGGCATACTCATGACCACCGTCATGATCATTCGCGCGACCATGCGCACGGGCTCGTGGATGAATCCATAGTGCGTTCTAGGGAAGGCGTAAAAGCCGTGAGCATTAGTTTGGTGGTCTTATTCGCTACTGCGGTCATTCAATTGTTCATCTACGCATCCACAAGCTCCGTATCACTTCTAGCGGACATCATTCACAACTTCGGCGATGCGCTCACCGCGCTTCCACTCGGAGTAGCGTTCCTCTTGCGAAACAGAACCATCGAAAAGTACGCTGGCTACTTTGTCGTCGCGGTAATTTTTTTCAGCGCACTCGTCGCAGCGTATCAAGCAGTAGACCGCATCATTCATCCGCAACTCGTGACGAATCTCTGGATACTCGTTGGTGCGGGCATTATTGGATTCGTCGGCAATGAAATTGCGGCTGTTATCCGAATGCGAGCGGGTAAACGACTGCAAAGCCCGGCGCTTATTGCGGACGGCCATCACGCGCGAATAGACGGATTGGTAAGCCTTTCTGTTATTGCGAGCGCGGTGCTTGTGGCATTCGGCTGGCAAACCGCCGACCCGATAATCGGCTTGCTTATTACACTCGTGATTCTAAGAATTACGTGGCAGTCGTATCAGACAATACGCGAGCATTGAGACCCTATTTCGATTTTTGGACTGTCGCATTTTTTATGCCGGTGTTCGAATCCCTCCCTCTATCTCGACATGATGAATGAAAATAGCGCCTTCACGGCGCATATTTTCAATCATGGCGGAGAGGGAGGGATTCGAACCCAAGACTGACAACTTAAGAAACAAAAATCACTAGATAAATCGTACTCAATAGCACTCAAGAATACTCACACTTTATCACTTTGTGGGCAACCCGTGGGCAACCGCGGCCTTATCAGCAAGGAGCAGTACAGGAAAAGTGATGAATCGTGAAGCAAAACACCGCAAGATGGTGGTTTTGAACATGGCGGGGGGTATCGCCCCCTTGTGGGCGCGGGTCTACTCATCTACCCATGCCAAAATTTGTGATTTTTTCAGACGATGTAATACGTAATCTAGCTAACTGAGAGACAAGAATCCATCTGTTTCACATATTGAAGAACATCTAAGTGCGTGACCTCAACGCCCATAGACGGGTCGGTGTCATGCCGATACTGTTGTAGTGTCTCGGCAATTTCCATGCACTCTTTCACATCAGCTGGATACGCAATACGTTGCCACCAAATGAGATAGCCAATTCCCAATAGAGAAGCGAGTAGTAACCCAATGATGACATTCTCTTTCATTCTAGTTTCCCCTTCGTGAGTCCCTAATCCAAAGCACGATATAAGAAACAACGATTACAATATCTAAACCATTGATTATCGTATTATTAATTACCAATGCTTGATCAGAAAGATGGAGGTACGATCGCGCATAGATACTCCAGACAGCAATTATGACACCAAGTAGCGATACGAAGAAAAACTGCATTAGTATTGCGCCTCTATAAAATCGTGAAAGGATAAGACATGCCACCGCCAGTATTGCGAATCCAATTCCCGAGATCATAGGTTAATCATAACATTCTAACTGTACTATTTCTTCTTCGGATTAGTGTTTCCATTGCTCGTAGAACCTCCCGTAGTACCACCAGAAGTGTTTTGGAGCTTGAGACTTCCACTCTGTGTAGTTGGTGCATTTGTATAGACGCCCGGAGAATTGGAAGGAGACGGAGTTATTCCAACTTGAGAAGTGCTGTTCAGGTTAGCGGTAGGTGCGTTCTCCATCATCTGTGCACCTGCCATTGCAGCGCCTCCCACAACAATGGCACCCTTTATCCAATTTGGGACTTTCGGGTTTATATTTGGGAGCCCGCCGTTATCACTAAACAGATTTGGTTCAGGTATAGTAACTAATCTTTTAGCGTCGAGCTCGCCACCGTAACGAACTCCGTTACCGACACGAAGAGATATGTCCGCAGCTATATACGTTGCTGCACCGAGTACACCCGCAGCGATCGAAGGTCCCCATCCGGGAGCAGTCACTGCTGCGTAAATTGAGAGACGTGCGCTACAAAACTGGGCTACGACCTCTTAGGTGGCACCTGTTGCGGCATACGTTCGCGTCGCACCTTGCTATGTTGGGCGTTCCACTGAACACCGTACAAAAACTCTTGGGACATTCAACGATTGGTATGACGATGCGATACTCACACGTAGCACCGTCTACGTTGCGAGCCGCAATAGACATGCTGAACCCAAAAACGAGAGTTCAGAGCAATTTTGGGCAACAGGCGGGCAACCTATGGGCGGCATCAATTCAGCGAGAAACAAGAAACGCTTAATCTGCAAGACGAGATCGGCAAACGTTGTTGCGGAGAGGGAGGGATTCGAACCCTCGGAACCCTTTAGAGGCTCAACACATTAGCAGTGTGCTCCATTCGACCGCTCTGGCACCTCTCCGTGTGGTCTACCATATCATGCGGGATAAAATATGGCGAAGCGGGTATACTGGAATAGACAGTGCGAATATATGACCATCACCTGCGCGACATACAATATTCTTCACGGTTTTCACCGCGAAATGGTGCTCAAGAACATCCGCTTTCTCATAGATGAGGGCGCGGATGTGATTTGCTTGCAGGAAGCTGAGGTGCGTTTCAAGGGAGCTTTGCGAAAATTCCTTGGACAAAAGGACCTTGCGGGCTGGGAGATACACTCTGAGCACAAAGGCTTCGGCGGCAATGTAGCTATCTTGTGGAAGACAGACCGCCTCAAGCTCAAGCAGACGAGACTCATCAGACTGCCCAAGCCACTTATACCCTCGACATTACAACGATTACATCCGAAGCGCTTAAAAAAATTCGACGTTAATCGCGTGGCACTCGTCGCAAATTTTGAATCCGAAGGCCAAACCTTTCAAATAACGAGTGCGCACATTGCCTGGGAAGGCGGCAATCGTCACCGCATGCGGCAAATAAAGCACCTGCGTGAGGCTCTCGAAGAAGAACACGCCGATGTGCGCATCGTCGCCGGCGACTTCAATACGCTTGCACCCCGTGCCCTGCGGCACGTCCATGAGCGAAGAGTGGAGCAAGTCTTGGGAGCGCACTATATCAATGCCCTACCGAAGCTCTCTTGGAGCTATGATATTTCGCATGCAGACCCCGCCGATGGACTAGGCTTCCTGCCCGCACTTCATCGCGCGGGAGTGCGCTTCCGCGCACGGCTCGATTATATTTTCGCTACCAACGTCGCCGTGACGTCTTCGATGATGCATGACTTGCCTGGCTCCGACCACCGGCCACTTGTCGCGGTATTTGAGACGAACATGATACCAATCCCCGTATCAGTTACAAACGTAGTATCACGATAGTCTTTGCGGAAAAAGAAGGAAAATTCCTAGAGGATTTGCTGGATGAGCCAGCTTAAGATGGACAGCACAAGTGCGCCAAGAAGTGCGGGTATAAATCCTGCGACAACAAACCCCGGCACGATGAGCGTCATCGCCCAGAAAAGCAGCGCGTTGAGTATGAAGGAGAAAAGCCCGAGTGTAATAATGGTGATGGGGAGCGTGAGAATTCCCAAGACAGGCTTGATGACCATCACAATCACCGACCACACGAGGGCGACGAGTAGGATGGTCGTCCATCCGCCCGCAACTGAAATACCGGGAACGATGCTAACGGTCAGGTAGACCGCTGCGACGGTGCCGAAGTATTTCAATACGGTGTGCATAGAGAAATTATAGCACTTCGAAGCGAGGTGGCAGGGGCTTTTGGAAACCTCCGCAGAGCTTGGCTCGAGGACAGAGCAATTTTGCAGCAGCAAAATTGTGTTTTCCAAAAGCTTCTGCCACTCGATCTTTTTGGCCCGCGCCTGCTGGCGCGTGCCCGAAACTCCTCATACCCGCATTAGAGTCCGGTCGTCGGAACGTGCTCGTTCCGACGTGAATCTTCTCCTATCGGCCTACGGCCGAAAGTCGAACCGCCTTCGGCGGCACCTCGCGTTGGATTCACCCACGGGAATAAAACAGCCCATACGGGCTGTTTTATTCCCAAGCCTTCTCATCCTCCTCCAAAGGAACAATCGGAGTCTCTTCGGGATCCGCATCCTCATCGAGGACTTCGCCGAGCACCTCGTCGCTCACTACGCCTATCTCTTTTTCTTTTTCATCATCGTCGTGAAATACCATAGATATCTAAGAATTTTATGTTTTAAGGCCAAACACGACCATCTTACTTGTGGAACGGAGGCGCGCAAGATACCAATCACGCGACTGTGTATAACTGACACCGCCGAGAGGTGACACCGCCGCGAGGCGCGCGTAGCGGCCGAGTGTCTGCCGGAGGCAGATACGAGGAGTGTCACGCACGAACGAGCACGTTCGGGCGTCGTAACTTAAGCATGAGCACATGCGGGTCATGTTTGATAAAGATGAAGAGTGTCATGTCGGCACGAGCACGTGCCGACCCGTGGTGTAGAATTGCGCCCATGCACCCTGATGAACTACTGACGAAACATTTCCGCCTCACCCCCCTCCAGTTACAAGGACTCAAAAAGCTCGGGCTCATCACCGTGCGCGACCTTCTGTATCACTTCCCCGCACGGTACGACCAAGGAGGAAATGAGTCGAGCATCACCGGGCTCGTAGCGGGAGAATCAGTAACCATCTACGGCACCATCAGCAAGCTTGAAACGCGAAAATCCTGGAAAAGAAGAATCCCCGTCGGCGAAGCGGTGATTACCGACGCCTCTGGCTCAATCAAGGTCATGTGGTTCCATCAGCCGTACCTTGCCAAGAAATTTGCTGAAGGGACGTTTGTAAAAGCGGTCGGCATCGCCACAGGGAAAACCGGAAAGCCCTACCTCGCCAATCCACATGTCGAGCAAGCTGACCCGGCAGATACAGGACTCTTTGTAAAAAAAGACATGTCCAGCGAAGCGCCGGCACTCTTTAGTGTGTACCCCGAGAGCCGTGGCGTGACGTCTCTGTGGTTCCGTCATGCATTTGAAAAACTGTACGCTGCAAAAGTTCTGGATGAAATCGAAGACCCTATCCCCGCGGATATCGTAAAGCGATACAATCTTCCAGAGATACAAAGTGCGCTTTTGTACATTCACAAACCCGACGAATTGAAGCACGCCGAAGCCGCACGCAAACGATTCGCCTTTGAGGAAATATTCTCAATACAAGTCGCGCGTGCCCACGAACGGGAAGAAAATGACACCCTGTCATCCTTCCCTATTCTGGGTGGAGCGGGGCTCGCAGAGAAATTTCTCTCGACTATTCCCTTCCCGCCGACAGGCGCACAGAAGCGCGCCATTACAGGCATCCTCTCCGATTTCGAAAAACCGCATCCGATGGCGCGACTCTTGGAGGGCGATGTCGGGAGCGGCAAGACCTTGGTCGCAGCAGCCAGCGCATACACAGCGGTCCAGAGCCGCCCGCCGGGGCGCACAAGTGGCACGTTGCAAGTAGCCTATATGGCGCCGACGGAAATTCTTGCGACACAGCATTTCCAATCCTTCATCGAGTACTTCAAGCACCTCCCTATCAACATCGCCCTCATCACGGGCTCAGGAGCATGGAAATATCCGTCAAAGATCTCGCGTGACAAGCCGACCGCGATTTCACGCTCCCAGCTTCTCAAATGGGTGGCGAGTGGAGAAATCGCGATGCTCGTCGGCACCCACGCACTTATCCAAAAGTCTGTACAATTTCAGCACCTTGCGCTCTGCATTGTCGACGAACAACATCGCTTTGGTACACGCCAGCGTCGCGCACTCGCACGTAAGGGAGACGCGGCGCCGCATTTCCTCTCGATGACGGCGACACCGATACCGCGCACACTCGCGCTCACTATCTACGGCGACCTCGACATCTCGGTTTTGGATGAATTACCTCCCGGACGCGCAAAGATAACAACAAAAATGGTGAAACCGGGCGAACGCGGTAGCGCGTACGAGTCGGTTCGCAACGAATTACAGAAAGGAAGACAAGCATTCGTCATTTGCCCCCGTATTGAAGAACCAGACCCTGCAAAAATAAATGCGCTCCAGGCCAAGAGCGCAAAAGCAGAAGCGAAGCGTTTGCAGAAAGACGTCTTCCCCGAATATGTCATCGGCCTGTTGCACGGTGCGATGAAACCGAGTGAGAAGGATGTTGTGATGCGTGATTTTTCCTCAGGAAAAATCCATGTCCTTGTCGCAACATCCGTAGTGGAGGTGGGGGTGAATGTCCCCAATGCGACCGCAATCCTGATAGAGGGCGCAGAGCGATTCGGATTGGCACAGCTCCACCAGCTGCGCGGTCGTGTCATGCGCTCGTCGCATCCACCCGTATGTTTTCTCTTACCTACCAGCAAAAGTGAACTTTCTTTGAAACGACTCCGTGCACTCGAAAAGTCAGACGACGGATTCAAGCTCGCGGAAGCGGACCTTGAGAATCGCGGTGCGGGAGACCTTTTCGGCCGTAAACAGTGGGGAGTATCCGACCTGGGTATGGAGGCATTGAAAAACGTGAAGCTCATCCAAGCCGCGCGTACCGAGGCACAGCAAATCGTCGCCGAGAATGCGACACTTTCAGATTACCCCGCCCTCAGAGAGCGCATTGCCGGGGCACTACCGCACTCGGAGTAAGAATCTTTCAGGAATTAGTTTGCGACACACTGCGGGGCACCGTAACATCCGGTAGAAGGATTGTACGCGCCGCCCACGAGGCGCTGATTCGAGCTGCAGAGCGGCGGAGAATACACAGGACATGAGGTCTGGAGTCCGCTAGAGACCGTAATCGTAGCCGTCCCGACAACGTTACAATCTGCTGAGTTGCAATTACCTTGAACCGTTGAGAAGTGCCTGCGGAGTTTTGCGGTGTAGCTACCGGAAGACGTGTACGTATGAGTAGCGTTCACGGCACTAGTGACTGACGTGGCGGGACAGCCGCCATGGCTGCATCCGATGTCACCGGATGACGTCCCATCGCCGAAATCAATCGAGTACCCAGCGCTACCGACGCTGCCCGAAAAATTGACCGTGAGCGGAGCATTGCCGGACGATGGCGAGGCTGACAATGTGCCCGTGTTTGTAGAAGCACCACCCACGGTAATGGTCACCGTACCGAGAACCGGCCGTCCACCATTAGGAAGCGCACTGCACGCGAACGAATCACCCGTGCAGGCGCCAAGAAGCCTTGCGTAATAGGTGCCCGCATTTCGATACACATAGCCGACTCTGTCGTGGAATGTCCCTGGATTGTTGATGTTGGAAGGAAACGGAGCTACCGTGCCGTCTCCGAAGTCAACACTTTGCGAACCGCTTGTGCTTTGCCTCACAAACGTAACCTCAAGAGGAACTCCGCCAGATGTCGGGAGTGCAGAAAAGCTCCCCGATTGCTGCGCGTACGGGACGCAGGTGTGCGAACAATTCGGACCGACCTGGTCATAGCTACCCGATGGACACAAGAGCGCAATCGCTGTGCATGAACCGAATGTCGGCGGAGCGGGCGTGAGCGGAATCGAGCATTTGTAGGATGTGACGCACCCGGCACTATCTGTATTCGCCTGCCACCCTGCCGAACAGGAAGTCGTCGGAGGCTGGGCGAGAGGGCACGATCCTGCAGCAACTGGTGCCATATTGCAGTTGAGAGCGATGAGAGAACGTGTGCGCGGCCCGACAGCTCCGTATCCGGTCGTTGTGGGACTCCCGGACACAACGACGCCGTATCGTATCTGTAATTGCTGAACCGCCCTTTCGGTAACGGCATCAAAGTAACCATTTGCAGCTCCTGTTACCAAAAGATTCTGTGCTACGAGGAATTGTTGGAGTGAAAGCACATCCGAACCCTCAGCACCGAAGCCCAAGCTGCGGAGAAGCGTCGGGCAGCTCCTTTGCGTAGTTCCAACAGAAACAGGAGTAGATGATGTACCCTGAAGAGACTTCAACTGATCCTGAAGTCTCGTAATTTGTGCGAGAAGATTTGTGATCTGCTGTTGGAGCTCAGTGGAAGTAAGCGCGCCGACGGATGCAGGCACTATCAGCAAAAGTGCAACTATCACTGCAAGCGTGCGTTTGTTGCTCATTGTATTTTGAGTGCGACGTCGTCAATGCGCGCGAGCGTCGGTCCACGCTTCACCACGATGGTGTAGTCCCCTGTCGATGCGTACGTATGAGTGAGCGTCTTTACGACAGATGTCTGAGCGCAGGAAGTCCCGCCGTCGTTTTGAACCTCAGTGCTCGAGCCATCGCCCCACGACACGGTATACCCTGTGCATGAAGACGGGAGGTCAAACTGCACACCGAATGCAAGAGTGCTGCCGGACGGAGGAACGACAGTTGGTGGGCTATACGAATACGAACCGGTAGTTGGAGTAGCGGCCGGCGTCCCCACGATGATGGTTACGGAACCCACGGTAGGCTGTAAGGCACCTGCACCTCCCTGATAGAGCGTTGCTCTGAATCCTCCACTTTGCGTATACGTATGCGGGACGCTGTAGTTGAGCCAGCCGCCGACGGATGAGGGGAGATTGACGGTAGTTCCTGTCCCGTCTCCGAAATCCAGTGTTGATGAGCAACCTCCGAGACAGAAGCCGATGTCGTTGCTGTTTACGACGCCCGAGAACGTGACCGTAAGAGGGGCTGCACCTGATGTGGGGCTCGCATTGAATGATTCACGCGGGAGATTAGGCGTAAAGACAGGAGCGGGTGCTCCGCTCACCGTGACAGTAGCCGTCGTCGAGTGGACTCCGGCAGAAAGTTTTATTTGATACGTACCACCGTACTTGTAGGTATGCGGATACGTTTGGTTGAGCTGCGCACAACCACCTGCGGAAACAGGAATTTGTTGTACGGGTGTATCGTCTCCAAAATCGAGGGTGTAGGTAGCAGCGGCACATGATTTAGGAGTATTGATGGTTGCAGTCACATTCACGAGAAGCGGTGCGGCACCCGATATGGGCGAGACAGTTATAAATCCCCCGACCGTAGGTTGGGCAGTCGGACCGGAGACTCCTCCATAACTTCCCGTGGTGCAAAGAAGTGCGATGGCAGCAGCGGTGCGCGGACCGACAACGCCATACCCCGTCGTAGATGGTGAACCTGACGAGACGATGTTGTATTTTACCTGCCAGCGTTGAACCGCTTTTTCTGTCAAAGCTCCGTAATACCCGCTTGCAGTGCCTTCAGGGTATAGAGACGGGTCGCGCGCGAGGAATTGCTGAAGGCGAAGCACGTCATCCCCCGAAATCCCCTTTCGTAGTGTGCGACCTATAAGCGGGCAGGAACTTGCATCACGGACGACGCTGCTACCTGTATTCACGGTGCCGGTGTTGCTCCCAAGCTGCGCTTGGAGTGTTGCAATCTGCGCGAGCAATGCTTGCGCTTGTGCCTGTAACTGTGCTGTATTTGAGTTGGTATTTGTATTTGTATTTGTATTCGTATTTGTGTTTGTGTTTACTACCGTGCCTGCTCCCGAGGTAGCAATCGAGAGCGTGCCCGTCATGCCGCTATGATATTTGCAGCGGTATGCGTAAGTGCCGCCTGCATTAAAGGTCGCTCCAAAGCTCTGCCCGGGTCGTATGTCGCCGCTATCAAAGCTTCCGTTATTCGCGGTCGCGGTATGAACCATGCTGCCGTTGTTCACCCACGTCACGGTATCCCCTGCATTGATGGTGACATTTTGAGGAGAAAAAGAATTGTCAGTCATCGTTATCGTAATCTGCGCGGCATGCGCGGCATGTGGAATGAGGAGAACGAACGCGCACACTGAAAGAGCTGCCACTAAAAAAGGGGAACGCAGAGAGTATTGCATTGCACTATTGTCGCACGCCTCCCCCTCGGCGCAACTTGGCAATTCACATTCACCCTTCCGTACCCGCGTTTGCGTTCCACATCGGTTTGGCACACGGAGTTCGTGTGCTATTTTGATGAGCCCACCTCTATGTTTGAATCCCTCAGGCAATTGACACGTCTCACCCTGCAATCAAAGAAAATATGGTTGCTTCCTATCACGCTCTCGCTCGTCATCGTTGCACTACTCGTAGCAAGCGCATACAGCACGCCTATCCCCCTTTTTCTCTATCCACTTATATAGTTCTTCATGCGGATTCAAGCAATGCAATACGTAGCTGCAGCAGGAAGGGCCCTAAACGAAATCATAATAGCCGCCGTGCTCGTCGTCGTATATGTACTTGTCTTAGGAGTTGCCCGCTGCCTTCAGCTTCTCGAAAAAAAGTCACCGGAAGATGATAACTCCTTCTGGGATACACCAGACGGCGATACGCCGACATCTCACCCCCTCACCTCGGCCTACTGAAAAAGGACCCGGCTACTTCACTATGTATATATTAG
>CAMTYD010000026.1:0-5646 GCA_947085915.1 uncultured Parcubacteria group bacterium | reverse complement strand
AAATCGTGAGCGCAATGAGCACTTTTTTCTGACCTGCTTCGGTGAGCGTCGGCATGGAAGGCTGCATTGTACGGGATGCATTTCATGAAAGCAATCGACTTGGGCTACAATGCTCCCATGCGCTGCATAGCTATCGTTGCCACGACCATTGACGGCAAAATCGCTCTCGATGCGGGACACTTCAGCGATTGGACGAGTCCTGAGGACAAAGATTTCTTGCATAAGATGCTCGACGAATCGGACGTCATCGTGGTCGGCAACAATACCTACAAAACGGCCATCGAGCCGCTTGCCAAAAGAAATTGCATCGTGTTCACTTCTTCTGTCGCGATATCCGAACGCAAGAGCGGCAGGCTTTTTCTTGTGAATGCCCAGACAGCTGATGTACGGAAGATTCTTGAGACGTATAAGACAATCGCCATTCTCGGAGGCACCCAGACGTATACCTATTTCCTTGAGAACGACTTGCTCGACGAAATCTATCTCACCATCGAGCCGCTCGTTTTCGGTCGCGGACTGAATCTTTTTGAATCATCGAAAAACATCGACGCACATTTCCGTCTTGAATCAACAAGGCAATTGAACGAAAAAGGAAGCCTATTGCTGCATTACGTCAAAGTGTAGGTAGTAGGTGCGATGAGCACCTGAAAGGGGTCGGGAAAACAATTGTTTTCCCGTGGAGGAAGGCAGCTCGCAACGCGAGCGTTGGAAAACCGTGGGTTTCCAAGTGGGTGCGGGGAGACTCGAACTCCCAATCCTTTCGGAATACGATTCTGAATCGTACGCGTATACCAGTTCCGCCACGCACCCAACTCAGCCATTCTATTTTAAGTCCGGTGGAACTACCAGCGAGTCCGGATTTTTACCATTCCATCGTACCTCTCCACACACCACCGATATCACTTCTTGAGATACCCGCTCACCAGCACATTGTCACCGAACATTTCGTGCGTTACGCGGGTCAGACGAAGTGCTTGACGTATTAAGGAAACGCCTCTTCCTCCAACCGCACTTCTTGCGCCCTCGCCTCCGATGATGAATGGAGATTGGAACACGTACACTTTGTCGACACGCTTTGCATCCACAAAACTTCCCAACACCCCTGCCCCCCCTTCAACGAAAACACTCACGATCTTCCTACGCCGCAACTCTCGCATAATTGACTTTACTGGAATGACACCGCTCTCCAACCGAACGATTGAGATACCCGACTCGATGAGTTGATTGTATTTTTTTCGATTCGCCCTCCTGGTCGTGAAGATAAGAACATTTGTATCACGTAAAACTTTACACCCGAGCCGTATTTTCAAGGTACTGTCCAGAACGATGCGGAGAGGATCCGGAATACTCTTGGAGCGCGCACCAAGATGCGGGTTGTCGCGAATGACTGTATTGATGCCGACAAGAACACACTGATATCGCCCACGCAGGGCGCGCGCGTATGCTCGCGCACGCCCGTTCGTTATCCATTTCGAATCGCCAGTGTGCGTCGCGATTTTGCCATCGAGGCTCGCGGCGAATTTTATCGCTACGAACGGTCGGCGCATCTCATGAAAAGTAAAGAATGCTTCGTTGAGTTCCCGAGCCTCTGCTTCGCATCCGCCGACAGATGCCGCGATGCCCGCCCGACGGAGTTTCTCAATACCTCCGCGCGCGATTACATTGGGGTCGCACGTGCAACAAACAACGCGTTTTATCTTAGCCTCGATGACCGCATCGACGCAGGGCGGTGTTTTCCCGTGATGCGAGCAGGGCTCAAGATTTACATACAATGTCGCCCCTTTTGCGGTCTTCCCAGCCATCCTGAGCGCCTCGATTTCCGCATGCGGCTCGCCCGCTTTGCGATGATAGCCTTCGCCCACGATGCGTCCATTCTTCACGATGACGGCTCCCACCATCGGATTGGGAAACGTGCGTCCCAGACCCTTTTCGGCAAGCCGCAGTGCTCGCTTCAGATATCGCGCATCCTGAGCCGTGACGTCAGACATACGGATTAGACCGAGCCGAGGTGATGACCAAGTTTCCGTTTCTTTGTAGTGAGATACCCGCGATTCGTCTCGGTAGGCACTGTCTCGAGCGACACGCGTTTTGCGATGCGTATCCCCTGTGCTTTCAGCCCTTTGACCTTCTCAGGGTTATTCGTGAGAAGCGCAACGGTATCTATGCCAAGGTCGCGCACTATATCGGCGGCTGCGCTATATTCGCGAAGGTCGGGGGCGAGACCGAGTGCTCGGTTTGCTTGCATCGTATCCATGCCTCGCGCTTGATGTGCATACGCTTTAATCTTATTAACCAATCCGATGCCGCGACCCTCCTGATCCAAATACACGAGCGCGCCACTACCGGCTTTCTGTATCAACTCAAAACTCATGCGCAACTGCGCACCGCAATCGCAGGCAAGCGAGCCGAGCGTGTCGCCGGTCAGGCATTTCGAGTGGACACGGGTCAGCATGGGAGTCGTTACTTTTCCGAGAACGAGAACCACATGCTCGCGTTTGTCGAGGTGCGAACGGTACACGTGAATGTCAAACGTTCCATACGCCGTTGGCAGACGCGCAGAAGCTTCCCGCGTCACCGAAGGCAATGCCGTGTGCGCAAGCGGATGGGCACGCACATACTTGATGACGTCGCTGATGGCAAGGATGGGCAGATTGAATTGCTTGGCCATTTTCATGAGGTCGGGTAATCGCGCCATGCGGCCGTTCGCTTTCAAAATCTCACACAAGACACCGGCAGAACCCGCACCCGCTAGCCGCGCGAGCGCAACGGCCGCCTCGGTATGCCCCTGTCTCGCACGCAACCCTCCCTCGTGAGCGATGAGCGGAAATACATGACCAGGGCGCGTAATGTCTTTTGCTTTTGAACGCTGGTCGGCAAGAATCCGAATTGTTTTTGCTCTGTCGTGCGCGGATATGCCGGAGGTGATGCCTCGTGTTGCATTCACCGAAACGCCAAAATTGACCTGCGTAGTCTCGCTGTTCTCGTGCGAAGGAACCATGAGGGGGAGCGCGAGTCGCCGCGCCTGAGCGCTCTCTATCGCGACACACACCAGTCCTCTTCCGTGCGTGACCATGAAATTTACGTTTGCAGGAGTTGCCAAATCAGCAAGCATGAAAAAATCTCCCTCATTCTCGCGCCTGGGGTCATCTACCAGTATGATAATTTTCCCTTGCGTAAGAGCGGCAAGTGCGGACGAGACTGAAGAAAGGGTTTTCATATCTTTTTGAGGAGCGCAATCATAGCGAGTGCCGTCTCGGCTGCTTCCGAACCTTTATTTTCGACTTTGCGCGTCGCGCGCTCGATAGCGTCCTTGGGGTCGTACACGGCCAGTACCTCGAAGACCACCGGGATTTCGTACTGCAGCGAGACATCCATGCAACCGCGACTGCATTCATTTGCAATCTGTTCAAAGTGGTAGGTCTTGCCTTTATAGATAGCTCCAAAAACGATAATCGCATCGTGCACTCCCTTCTGCGCTACCTTTTTTGTCACAAGCGGTATCTCCATCGCGCCGGGCACTCGCACGAAAGTCACTTGTTTTTTTGTAACCCCTTCTCGCTTAAGCGTTCTAAGACAATTCATCTCCAGCGGATCCGTTACCTCGGGCCGAAAAGAGCTACTGATTATGGCGATGCGGATGTCTTTTTTATTTTTCATGGTGTTTTCGTGCTGATGCATTGATAAACTTCTGAACGTATTTGGCGACGATGTCCACCTCCACATTGACCATATCCCCCGCGACAAGATTCGCGAGAGTCGTTCTATTTTTCGTATGCGGGATAATCCCCACACTGAATTCTGAGTCGCTCACGGTCATTACAGTCAGAGAAATTCCATTGACTGCGACAGAGCCTTTTTCCACAATATATTTCAGGACGTTTTCGTCGGAAGCAAACGAAATGATGTGGCTATTGCCACTCGGTCGTATGTGCGTAGTGGTCGCCGTCCCATCCACGTGCCCTTGCACCATATGTCCGCCGAAACGACCCTGTACTCCCATGGGCAGTTCCAGATTGACGGAACGATTTACCTTCAGACCCCCGAGCGTCGTTCGCCGAAATGTCTCAGGCATCACATCGGCCGTGAATACGTTCTCTGCGGAAATCTTGCTTACAGTCAAACACACACCATCGACGGAAATACTTTCGCCGAGCGAAAGTTGCCCTATCAACTCTGCTGCAGTTTCAATCTGCAGATGCGCTGCAGTTTTTTTCTTGACCACCCCTTGCTGTTGAACGATTCCGGTGAACATAAAAAATAAAAACCCCTTTGCTTCGGGGATTATGCGTAACCCACTCGCACGCGGCGAGTGATTACTCCTTCTTTCATCCCGACTTTACGGTCGGCTCCGGAGTTACACCGGATCATGTCCCGAAGGACTCGTGGGCTATACCACCGATTAGGATTTACACCTGACCCCGAAGGAGGCTTTTATCCTATCACGCCCCGGTGCCGGAAACCACTAAAGACTTTGGATCTTTCCCGTCCCACTGTATCTTTCCATGCACGACCATATTTGTGATTCTCGGCTGCCATTCATGCTCCGCATCATTCACCGCCTTCCCTATCTCATCTGCCGTCATCCCCTGCCTGAGAGGAACACGCCTCTCGAAAAATGCGGGGCCGCGGTCCATCTCATCGGTCACGAAATGCATGGTGAATCCTGATTCCGTAATCTCTCCTGCATCGAGTGCCATTTTCACCGCTTCGTGAATATGATTCCCGTACATTCCGTGCCCGCCAAATTTCCCGCCAAACTGCGAGAGAAGCGCGGGATGAATGTTGAAAGTCTTTTTCGAATCAAGACCCTGCACCTGCCGGAGCCAACCGGAGAGCGCAACCCACTCTGCCCCGCTCTTTCGAACTATCTCGTGGTACGACGTTCCAACATTTTGCAAAACGTTTGAATGAATCGAAGGATCGAAATGGATGAATGGGATGCCGAGCTGCATCGCACGCTCATGCACGCCACCACGTTCGTGATTGGAGACGACGGCCACGATATCTGCATCCAAAACGCCGGTCTTCGTGGCAGCCACTAGATTCTCAAATCCGGAGCCACCGCCCGACCTCTTTCCTGAAGCAAAAACTATGATTTTCGGTCGCATAGACGACCCAGTATACCCCGTGAGATACGCGACTGATAATGCCCGTAGGTACCTTATTCATTGCAAAATCGACATCAACACATCATTGTTTCCGTGACAATTATCTCATGGGGTATACCTTGGTATGATGCCTTCCATGAAGACGTTCGGAACCCCCTTCACCCCCTCCTCCGTCAAGCTCCTGCTCCTCGGCTCAGGCGAGCTTGGTCGCGAAGTCGCCATCGAGGCCATGCGGCTCGGTATAGAAGTGATTGCGTGCGACCGATACGAGCATGCGCCCGCGATGCAGATCGCCCACCGGGGCTATGTCTTCTCGATGCGGGAAGGTGACAAAATACGACAAGTCGTTGAGAGAGAAAAACCTGATTTCATCGTGCCCGAAATAGAAGCAATCGCCACGGAGACGCTCGTCGAGCTTGAAAAAGAAGGTTGGCGCGTCATACCGACCGCACGCGCGGCACGGCTCACGATGGACAGGCAAGGTATCCGCCAGCTCGCAGCTGAGAAATTGAAATTGCCGACATCGGCGTACCGCTTT
>CAMTYD010000025.1:0-5722 GCA_947085915.1 uncultured Parcubacteria group bacterium | reverse complement strand
TGGGGAATTGTGTGGATGCGGCCAAAGAGGCCGTCGCGCTTCTCTAGTGGACCAGCTCGTGTATTTCGAGGACGCGGGCACCGAAATCTCCAGCTGTCAGTGGTAAAGCGCCGCCCGCTACCGCGCTGAGGAATGCACCTACTTCAAGGGCAAGCGGTGTATCGCGACTCTCGAAGATTCCGTGTTCGTCGCGCAGCTGCGCTCCCTCCCAGACGAATTCCTTTCCATCCGCATGCACGGTCATGGTATGAATCCTCTCTTTCGACATTCTGTCGATATGAGAAAAAACTTCGCAATCGGGGAAGAGAATAGTGGTATCGAGCACATCGCACGCGCTTTCTCCCTTCTCGCGACGCGTGACTCTAATACCGGTCGGCATGCCGAGGAGGTCGAGGAGAATCGCGAAGTGGTGCGTGAGAAGGTTCATCTCTATCGACTCAGCGAAGCTTCCGTATTTTTTCCAGTTGAATTCAATGCGCGAGATTTTTTTGCCCGCAATATCTTTTTTGAGTTCGTGATACGCCGGGTGGTAGAGGTACACATAGCCGGTCACGAGTATCAGATTTTTCTCTTTCGCGAGCGTCGAGAGTTCGTATCCCGCTTTTGCGTTTTCTGTGAGCGACTTTTCACAGAGCACGTGTTTGCCTGCCGTGAGAAGCTTGCGCACAATTTCGGCATGCGTCGCGATGGGGGTGGCGACTGCGACGGCTTGAATGTCATCTCGCGCGCATATTTCATCTACCGAGAGTCTTTTTGCATCCGGCATCACTTCTGCCATCCACGCTTCATCCATTCCTGTGGTACTCGATGCGTATGCCACGAGAGTGCTCTGATGCGCGAGTTCTTTGGCGACGTTTTTGCCCCATTTGCCGACGCCGATTATCGCTGTTTTGATAGCCTTTTGTTCCATTGCACTCTACGGTAGCATAGAAACAACGCGTCCCGTTAGAGATTGCGGAAGCCCCATTATCTTTTATCCTAAAGAATCGCTGTACCATGTCTATGAAACCAACGAATAATGCCATGCGTTCGGAAGCCACGCTTTCTATCTCTAACGGGATAAGCGTGCTTCTTACCACAGGCATCTTTTTCCCCGACGTGGGGGGGCCTGCTACCCACGTGCGCAAAATCGCCGAACATTTTAGCTCTCTTGGATGGGGGGTGACCGTAGTCGCATTTGGGAACCATGCGGGTACTACGGAAGGCTACCGCGTAATACGTGTGAGCCGGCAGCGGGGCAAGCTCATCTCATGGCTTCTCTACAGCTTGGCTATTGCTCGCGAGTCTCTCCGACACGACATCATCTACGCATTTGACCTCACGACGGCTGGCATTCCTTCGGCTTTTTTCGCGAAGATTCTCCGTAAGCCATTTATCCTCCGTATCGGTGGCGACCCTATCTGGGAACGTATCGTGGAGGACGGAAAACGATTCTTACCCATGCGTGCGTACTACGAGCAGGAGCTATTCAAGAAAGATAAACCGACTCTGTATCGCGTGATACGCAGAGTCGTGCGCTCGGCGGACACCGTGGTGACGTACTGCGATTTCATCAGGGATATTTACGTGAAGTACTATGGTGTCGCCGAGAAGGACATCATTCAAATAAAAAATCCGTTTCCGGACAAAGCTGAACCCATACTTGAACAGGGAACATGTACATTCCTTTTTGCCGGAAGATTCGTCTCCTACAAAAATCTGCCACGCCTCCTGAAAGTATTTGGGAATATCGCAGCCAAACATCCGGAAGCACGCCTCCTCCTCATCGGTGACGGGCCGGAAGAAGCGGCGCTTAAGAAACAAGCGGCAGCGCTCCTGACCGGACAGGTGGGCGAGCAGGTGGAGATAATCGCCAAGGTGGACCACAAGACTCTATTTGCATGCATCAACGCATCGTCAGTAGCTCTCGCACCCGCGCTCACCGAATTCAATCCGAACTTCATCCTAGAAGCACTAGCACTCGGCAAGCCCGCGCTCATCAGTCGCGACAACGGCCTTTCGGCGCATCTGCCAGACTCCATGCAATTCGACCCAATGGATGACGCATCCCTCGAAAGTGCAATGGAGCGCATGCTCGACGCGATTCATTACCACGAAGCTCTCAGAGTCGTCGCCGAGCTTCCGATGGATCAGACCTGGGAGAAGATCGTTGCCGAACATGCAGAGATCATGAAGAGCAATCTTTGATACATGGCTGTTCTCACCGAATTTTTTGTGTTCGGGCTCAAGCAGGCGCGGGCGGCTATTTTTGCGGGGTCTTTTTTGTTCCTGTTGATTATCTCAAGTCATATCCCGCTTTTTGGTCTCGCGCGCTACGATTTCCTCTTTATCGCCGCTGTACTCATCCAAATTGTTTTGTATTACACGAAATGGGAGACGAAGGATGAGGTCAAGGTTATTTTCTTATTCCACATCATCGGGCTCGTGTTGGAACTCTACAAGACGAGCGCGATGGTCGGGTCGTGGAGCTATCCGGAAGA
This sequence comes from uncultured Parcubacteria group bacterium, assembly GCA_947085915.1. GTDB lineage: Bacteria > Patescibacteriota > Minisyncoccia > Phycocordibacterales > UBA2100 > UBA10103. Next base: position 3,242 of record CAMTYD010000025.1, on the reverse strand, counting down.
TGGGTTCTTGAAGATTGCGACCGTGCCGCTTTACAGCGGATTTATGTATGCGGCCATCGGGAGCTACATCAGTCAGTCGTGGAAGGTAATGAAATTGGAGATGAGGCATTACGACCACTACATATGGAGTGTCATACTCTGCGCGCTCATTTATCTCAATTTCTTTAGCAATCATTTCATTTACGATTTCAGGTTATTTCTTATAGCTGCCGTTTTTATTTTGTTTTGGAGAACGAGGGTGTACTTCACAGTCATTGAGAAGCGAAGGTGGATGCCGCTCTCCATCGCATTTCTCCTCATCGCATTTTTCATCTGGATTGCCGAAAACATCGGTACTTATGTCGGCGCATGGCAATATCCGAATCAGATTCACACATGGAATGTCGTCTCCACGCAAAAGGTGACCTCGTGGTTTCTTATGGTCATCATCAGTTTCATTTTGGTGGCGTACCTCAAGCACTACAAAGACTCCACTTCGTAAGCAAACTTCTTCGGGGTCGCTATCTGCATCTGCTGATGCAGCGCTCGGCCTCGGCGCGCCTTGGCCTCCCGGCACGACTTACTAGTCGCCTGCGAAGACCCCGAAGAAGCCTGCTTCCTCGTTACGGGCGTTGTTTGAAAAACGGCAAAAAACGGCTAGAATGCGCGGATGCGGGTACTCGTACTCTCCACGGATTGGAACGCTTTTAATGAGTCGAGCGCTGTTACGAAGCGTCTGCGGATGCAGGCGCGTACTGTCGAGCGTATGGACGTGCTCGTGCCCCATGGGCCCCTACAGCTCGTCCAGATATCGGGAAATGCCTCGGTACGGGGTTTTGGTCTTGGGCGTCTCCTGGGCTCTTTACGCACGATTGCGGCGGGCTGGCGCATCACACGGCCGGATGTGGTGTCTGCTCAGGATCCATTCCTGACAGGCCTCATTGGCTGGATTATCGCGGGCATGCGCGGAAGCAAGCTCCATCTGCAGGTGCACACCGACCTCTTCGACCCATATTTTGGCGGGCTCTCGCTGGGCAATCGCCTCAAGGTTCTGCTCGCGCGATTTCTTTTGTCGCGGGCTGATTCTGTACGTGTCGTTTCAAAAAGAATCGCGGACTCGCTCGCGGCGCGCGGTATCAAAGTCCCCGTGACGGTGTTGCCTGTGTTTGTCGATTTGGAAAATCTCAAGAAAGCCGAGCCACTTGATAAGCGCGGACGGTATCCTAATTTCAAGAAAATAGTCTTGGTCGTCGCGCGATTGGAAAAAGAAAAGAATGTCGAAGCGTCTATCCGCGCGTTTGTGGAGATAGCAAAAGTGGATGCGGCGGCAGGGCTCGTGGTGATAGGGAGCGGCTCGCAGCGTGTACCACTTGAGAACCTGGCAAAAGAATTGGGTGTTGCCGACAAGGTGGTATTCGAAGGCGCACAAGACCCATTTCCATTTTATAAAGTCGCCGACCTCTTCTTGCTCACCTCATCCTACGAAGGCTTCGGTATGGTGCTTGTGGAGGCGCTCGCTGCAGGATGCCCTGTCGTTTCGTATGATGTCGGCCTTGCGAAGGAAGCGGGTGCCATTATCGCCAAGCCCGAGGATTTCGCGCGCGTCGCTACCGCGGTTTTGTCCGAAGGGAAGCGTGGCAAATTGACGTTGAATTTCCCCAATGAGGCTGAATATCGCGAATTATGGTACGCAGACATTTCTCTTTCGGCTTCGGGCGTCGAGGCTCGAACGGGCGAAAAGAAAAATGATACACGGCCAACGGTGGGCTACGTGGGACAAGGATTCATCGGGAAGAATTATGCGGACGAGCTCGAAGGTCGCGGATACACTGTGGTGCGCTATGCGCTCGAAGAGCCGTACCGCAACAATAAAGAAAAAATAAAGGAGTGCGACATCGTATTTATCGCGGTGCCGACGCCGACCACACCGACAGGTTTCAGCAGCCATATCGTGGAGGAGGCGGTGGGATTTGTCGGCGACGGCAAAGTGGCGGTGATTAAGTCCACGATGCTTCCGGGCATGACAGAAAAGATACAGAAGTTGTACCCAAAGAAAATAGTGATGCACAGTCCTGAATTCTTGCGCGAGGCGACAGCGGCGTACGATGCCGCGCATCCAGATCGCAATATCATCGGCATCTGTACTGATACGCCGGAGGTGCGGGCACTCGGTCAAAAAGTAATCTCTATTCTTCCTGCAGCGCCATTCGAGCTCATCTGCTCGGCTGTGGAAGCGGAATTCATCAAGTACGCGGGCAATAATTGGCTCTATATCAAAGTCGTCTACATCAATATTCTTTATGACTTTGTACAAAAGCTCGGCGGCAATTACGAGGCGGTGCGCGATGCTTTTGCGGCAGACCCCCGCATGGGCAGAAGCCATCTCGACCCAATTCATCAGAGCGGGCACGGCGGCCTCCCAGGGCGCGGCGCGGGCGGGCACTGCTTTATCAAAGACTTCGCGGCGTTCCGTCAGATGTATGAGCAAGCATTCCCCGAAGACCACGAAGGTATAAAAGCGTTGATGGGGATGGAACAGAAAAATGTGAAGCTTTTGCGCGATACACACAAAGATCTCGACCTGCTCGAGGGTGTTTATGGAAAATAAACCCCAACGCCTCCTCATCGTTACGCAGGTCGTGGATAGAGCTGACCCGTATTTGAGTTTCTTTCACACCTGGATTGAGGAGCTTTCAAAACACTATGACCATATCCAGGTGATATGTCTCAAACGCGGCGACTATCAGCTTCCCGCAAACGTGACAGTGCATTCCCTCGGGAAGGAGGATGGAGTATCACGCACGGTGTATGTGCGCCGGTTCTTCGGCCTTGTCTGGAAGCTTCGCGCTGAATACGACGCGGTCTTCGTGCACATGAATCAGGAGTACGTATTGCTTGCGGGCTGGCTCTGGAAGATGCTCGGCAAGCCCGTCTACCTCTGGCGCAATCACTACGCGGGAGGACTGCTCACGGATATTGCAGCTTCCTTTGCCACGAAAGTATTTTGTACTTCAAAATTTTCACACACCGCGAAATACAAAAAGACGGTGCTCATGCCCGTCGGTGTTGATACAGAGACATTCAAACCATTGTGGGAAGCCCTTCGGACGCCACGCTCGATTCTTTTCTTCAGCCGCTTTGCTCCCACCAAGCGACCACATGTACTTCTTGAGGCGCTCGGTATTCTTGCAAAAGAAGGAACGGAGTTTCAGGCATCTTTCTACGGTACCGCACTCCCCAAAGATGCAGTGTATCGAGAGGGA
>CAMTYD010000024.1:0-26327 GCA_947085915.1 uncultured Parcubacteria group bacterium | reverse complement strand
GCTCTTCCGATCTGCAAGATACCAGGTGTTGGCACTAGGGTTGAGGTCCCACTCGCGACGTTAGTTGCGAAGCCATTGACGAACCGGTTTCGATACTTCAATTACGCTACTATTTTTGAACCAACGTATATCCTCGTTCCGCTTCCAATACGTAATTTGCCGCTTCGCGTATTTTCGGATAGCGCGATTGAGCTCCTCGATCATATGTTCGCGGGTGATAACGCCTTGCAGAAGGCGGGCGAGGGAACGGTATTCGAGCCCTAGCTCATCCATGCGCTTGTAAGATAGTCCATCCGCATGCAATTGTTTTGCCTCGGCAAACATTCCTTGTCGTATCCGTGCCAAAAGACGAAGATGTATTTTCTTCTCCAACTCCTTTAGCGGGGGAGCAAGGCCCACCCACTGCACATCATATTCAAGCGTAGTCATCGGAACGGGGTTTTTACCAAGCGCATGAGCAATCTCCAGTGCACGGAGGATACGGCGTTTATTATTGGGCTCGATAGTCCGAGCCCTCTCCGGATCAATCTTTTCCAACATACATAATAAGTCCGCGGTCGCGGACTTATTATGTACGCGGCGGAAATCAGCGTTGGGTGGCACATTGGGGAGGGTGATGCGGCCCACGAGCGCGTCTATGTAGAATCCGGTGCCACCGGCCACTATAGGCAATTTGCCGCGTGATGAAATATCCCGAATCGCGACGCGCGCACGCTTCACATAATCGTCTGCGCTGAATTTTCTCTTGGGTGATGCGACATCAAGAAGATGATGTGGTACGCCCTTCATTTCCTTTTTTGTTATCTTACCGGTGCCGATAGTGAGACCACGATACACCTGCCGCGAATCAGCAGAAATGACCTCGCCATCAAATTTTCGAGCGAGCTCGACGGCAAGCGAGCTTTTGCCCGATGAGGTGGGGCCGAGAATGACAAGTACCTTAGGTTTCATTGGCGCTCACAGTACAATAGTGTCGTGGATACGACAACGTCACGGAAGCTCCATATCTACTACGACGGCACATGCCGCATGTGCACCGGTGTCGTAGGTAAGCTCAACACCTCATCACGGGCAGCAGCCTTTCAGGGCTTCGACGCGACAAAAGACGCATTACCCTCCGGCATCACGCAGGATGCAGCAATGAAGCATATACACGTCGTGGATGAGGGCGGAAGAACCTATGTAGGCTCAGAGGCCTTCTTGCGTATTCTTGCTGAGTATCCGAGGTGGAGATGGTGTGCCCGAGTTGGCCGTTGGCCGATAATTAAGCAGTTTCTCGATATCGGCTATTGGCTGATTGCGCGCAATAGATATTGGCTGTTCGGTCGGAACGAAGTATCATAGGGCTTGTCCTCCGTCGCCAAGGCTATGGAAGGACGAGGCCGGAGTGGCGGAATGGTATACGCGCGCGACTCAAAATCGCGTCTCGCAAGGGATGAGGGTTCGAGTCCCTCCTCCGGCACCAAATGAATTAGCTTAGTCCAGCTAGTTCCTCACGCACGACTGTCCGATCATCCCAGGCAAATTTTCTGCCGCCGATTGTTATTGATTGTTCCGCGCCTTTGCCCGTTATAAGGACGATATCTCCCGCACTGGCGAGCGAAAGTGCTTTCTCGATACCCGCCCGACGGTCTTCTATGACAAACAAGTCTGTACCCCGTTTCTTTCCGGCCTTTTCTGCTGCAGCAGCGATATCCTCGAGAATTTCAGTTGGGTCATCTTCGTACGGGTCGACGTTGGACACGACAACGTAATCCGCCATCTTCCCGCACAACCCTCCCATGATAGGGCGTTTTGCTTTGTCTCTCCCGCCTCCTTCCGCTCCGAGTAATACAATAATTTTGCCACCAGGCGCGCGCATGGAGGCAGCAGTTTCCAAGACATTCCGCATGCTCTCTCCCTCATGGGCGTAATCGACGAATACCGTGAAATTCTGCCCTTCATCGATGCGTTCCATTCTCCCTGGAATGACTGAAAGGGATGCCAAGCCGCGAGCAATCGACGCGTCATCAATACCTGCAAGGCGGGAAATAACGATAGCGGGGAGGGCATTCGCCACGTTGAAGGCTCCGGGGATGCTGAGCTTGAATTCCACACCTTCCACTTTAAATGCAACGCCGGAGTCGCTCGAGCGCACATCCTGAGCCATGTAGTCCGCCTCTTTCTCAACTGCGAACGTAATTTTACGGTCTGCGGGGAATCCCAAGAAATATGGTGCGTGCTCGCTTGACGCGTTTGCGACAATGACTTTCTCTATCCTCTTGTTATCAATTATTTTGTTCCGGTGTGCACGAAGCGACGCAAACATACGCCCCTTCATCTCTCTGTAGGTATCGAAGCTCCCTCCGTGAGAAGGCAGATGTTCGGGAAAGAGGTTCGTAAAGACACCGATATCGTATTGAACGCCGATATTCCGGTGCTGCTTGAGACCTTCAGAGGTCGTCTCTATGACGCAGTGTGTACACTCTGCATCTACCATCTGACGCAACAACCGCTGAATCGTAAAAGGCCCCGGCATGGTCATGTGATACGCATTGAGTATCTCCTCCTTACCGATACGGATATTGGCAGTGGTGATGATGCCCGCGTGTATGCCGCCCGCAGAAAGACATGACCATATGAAATTAGCCGTCGAAGTTTTCCCTTTGGTGCCAGTCACTCCAATCGTAACAATACGGCGGGAGGGAAAACCGTATCGTATTGCCGCCGCAAGTGCCAGCACATAGTGATATGCCGAAAGTAATTGCTCAGACATCAGCCCTCTGACAACCTTTTTCACCTGCATGATTTTGAATGGTACCGTATCCCGGCAGGAACCTCCAGCATTCCAAAAAGAGGATGATATACCCCATGAGATAATCACTTCTACACATTACACAATACTCGGATTTTTTTATCTCACGGGGTATAATTTCCACATGCAAAGCCAGTACCAGGGCGACTCTATCTTTTGGGTAGAAGTCGATAGAATTAAACCGAATCCGTTTCAACCGCGTAAGACCTTCGATGAGGCGGCGCTTTTGTCGCTTGCTGAATCCATCAGGCAATACGGTGTCTTGCAGCCGCTTACGGTCACACGCAAAGAAATTGAGCGGCCTGAAGAGGGAATTTATGTCGAGTACGAACTCATCGCAGGAGAGCGCAGATTGCGTGCGGCGAGGCTCGCCGGACTTCTTCAGGTGCCTGCCGTCATTCGTACAGGCGAAGATTCCGACCGGATGAAGCTCGAGCTCGCTATCATCGAGAATCTCCAGCGCGAAGACCTGAATGTCGTCGATAGGGCACTTGCTTTCGAGAGGCTCGTAAAAGAGTTCGGACTCAAGCATATCGAAGTTGGTAAGCGCGTCGGCAAAAGTCGCGAATACGTCTCCAATACACTGCGTATTCTGATGCTTCCGCAAGAGATGCGCGACGCGCTCGGAGCGGGCGAAATTACCGAAGGACACACACGCCCGCTCCTCATGCTCATGGACAGGACCGAGGAGCAAAAGGTGCTCTTCAAAGAAATTATTGCTAAGCGCCTGACCGTACGTGATGCCGAGCAATTAGCACGTCGCGTCGCTGTAGAGCGTGTCAGGAAGACCGACCTCACGCCCGAGCTGCTTCTCCTTGAGCGTGAACTCACCGAACGGTTGGGTACACGCGTACGCATTGAGAAAAAAGATCAGGGGGGAAAGGTGCTCATCGATTTCTTCTCCGTCGACGACTTGGCACACATCCGCTCAATGCTCACAAAAGAACGGCAAGCGACACAAGCAATCGACACACCCAGCCAGAGCGACGCCGCTCTACCGGACGCAGATGTTGCCTCCGCAACTCCTGAGACTCCATCCACAAGTGAAAAAAGAAAAGAGGAAGAAGACCTCTATTCCATAAACAATTTCTCGCTCTAGTTCTTTCCGGTCCGCTTTGCCTCCATCGCTGCGAGGGTGTTGCGGATGTGCTTTTTTGCCATACTTGTCTTTGCGATGTCATGCCATTTGCGCGAAGGGCGTGCAGAGGGTTTGGTGATTATCTCTACCATGTCGCCATTGCGTAGCGCAGTGTCGAGCGAGACCATTTTTCCGTTTACACGTGCACCCGACATTCTGTTGCCGAGGTCCGAGTGAACCGCGTAGGCGAAATCAATGGGAGTCGCAGCGATAGGCAGGTCGATGACGTCCCCCTGCGGTGTAAAGACGAACACTCGGTGACTGAAGAAGTCCGTCTTCAGGGTATCCAAGTACTCTTCTGATTCTTGCGTCGAGTGATGGGCGTGTGCGAGTTCCTGCAGCCATGCGGGGACCGTTTCTTTGCCCTGTGTCCCGCTCGCGGAGTCAGCGATATTCGTCTTTTTTGCACGAGGGAAAAATTGCCGCACCCACTCGAGGCTTCCGCGCTTATTCTCGTCGACGCCTCCCTGTACCTCTTTGTATGTCAGGTGCGAGGCGATACCGTAGAGCGCTTCACGGTGCATCGCTTCGGTGCGCAATTGCATCTCCAAGGCGCTGCCGTCGCCCGTATAGACCGTCGTATGGATGCTCTGGTAGCCGTTGGGTTTTGGGAAAGCGATGTAGTCTTTTATTTTTCCCGGCACAGGGCGCCAGTGGGCATGGATGATACCCAGTGCCGAATAACAATCGGCAACACTGGGGAAAATGACGCGTAGAGCCAAGATGTCGTATATCTTGTCGATATCCCAATCGCGTCGTCCGAGCTTGAGGTAGAGACTGTAAATTCCTTTGATACGGTCTTCGGTGCGGAAGGTGCGGATCCCCGCATCACCCAATTCACGCTTGAGGTCTTTCTCCACTTTTTCAAGACGTTCTTCGTTTTCATTTTTACGGTCGCGTAAGAGTACGCGAGTTTTCTCGTACTCTTTTGGATAGGCATGAGGAAATGCGGCATCTTCCAATTCCTGCTTCGCGACGCTCATACCGAGGCGGTCTGCGATAGGCGCATAAATCTCAAGCGTCTCAAGTGCAATGCGGGTACGCTTTTCTATTTTCGGAACGTGTGCGAGCGTGCGCGCATTGTGGAGCCGGTCCATCAATTTGATGATGAGTACGCGGATATCTTTTGCGGTTGCGGCAAAAAGTTTGCGGAGTGACTCCGTGTGTCGTTCCATTCCGCGATAGCGCAGCGTACCCAGCTTCGTGACGCCCTCGACGAGCGAGAGAACTTCAGGACCAAATTCGTCTGCTATCGTCTTCGGCTTTACGCCTGCATCCTCGATCGTGTCGTGTAATAGACCGGCAGAGATTGCTTGGCTATCCATGCCGGCCTCTGCAAGCAGAAATCCCACCTCAGCCGGGTGGATGAAGTAGCTGTCTCCTGAATAGCGTTTCTGGTCTTTGTGAGCCTCTTTTGAAAGCTCATATGCCTTTGTAATCAAAGCAATATCGGCTTCATTCTTATTCGGCATCGCCGCGATGATTTCTGCGAGAGGACGTGCGTTGACAGGTACCATAAGGTGAATGATACTCTCTGCAGCCACGGTTCGCAAAACTGCAAAAACGTGCGCCATGCAATTCATGGAAGGACAAACAATGCCTGAAATATTGTACGTTGCAGTCGATAAAGAAGGTCACGTTCTCGGTTCGGCCCATAAAGGTGAGGGAGGCATTCTGTGCGTGTCCATGTCCCGGTACCATATTTCCGGGCAGTTCAATCTCGTTCCTCCGACGCCGGATCTTCTGCAAGCTTTGAAGAAAAAGCCGGCGCACGCTGACTGATGTCAGCCCAGCAAAGAAAAAGGAGCTCTAACGAGCTCCTTTGCTATTTATTTTTGGCGCCCGCAAGCTTGTGACCCCGGCTCGGTATCGCACATCGGTATGTGCGATATACCTCCGCCCGACAAAAACTATATGCGCGCGCAACGCAGGTTGCGCGCTTCCCATCTTACTTTTTGAGCTTGTGTGGATTGTGCATGGGGCAACTTTTGTTCGAACATCTTTCTGGTATCGTTTTTGTCCCCTCCATCATCAGTGCGTTACACATTTCGCACATACGCCCCGTCGGCTTTGCTTTGATGGCGTTTTTGCACTCAGGATAATTGGAGCAAGAGAAGAAAATACCGAAGCGGCCTCTGCGCTCCACCATCTCACCTTTGTTGCAGGTGGGGCATGCGACGCCTGTCTTTGTGCGTGCTTCTTCTGTTGGGTCTTTGCGCACGTATTTACACTTTGGGAAATTCGAGCACGCGATGAATCTACCGAAGCGACCTTCGCGTTCCATGAGTTTGCCGTTTTTACAATCCGGACATGCTTCGCCGATGTCTTTCGGTGGAGCAATTTCTGAGCCGTCTTCTTTGCGTGCACCGAGACATGTCGGGAATTTTGCGCAGCTCATGAAGCGGCCGTTCTTTGAAAGCTTGTAGACCATTGGTCCGGCGCAGATTGGGCAGGGGAATTCTTTCGGTGCATCGCCCATATTCGTTATCTTTTCAATTTTATTCTTGCTCTTAATCGCCTTGGTGAACGGTCCGTAAAAATCCTTCAGCGTCTTTTCGTATTTTCTCTTCCCCTCTGCTATTTCATCAAGCTCGTTTTCCATTTCTGCCGTAAAGGTGTCGCTGATGTATTCGCCGAAGTTTCCTTCAATAAATGTCGAGACGACATCGCCCGTGGCGGTCGGGATAAGCGTGCGGCCTTGTTTTTCTACATACCCGCGTGTCTCCAAGGTGCGGATGGTAGAGGCGTAGGTGGACGGTCTTCCGATGCCGCGCTTTTCAAGCTCTTTGACCAAACCGGCTTCGGAGTATCTGCCGGGCGGCTGGGTCTCTTTGCCTTCTGAGCGTGCCTCGACAAGCGTGAGCACATCACCCTCGGCTGCCTTCGGAAGCTCCACATCTTCTCCGCGTGCATCCGGGTCTGCCGCGAGCCAACCATCAAACATCACCCGCGAGCCATTGGCTGTGAAATCGGGTATCGGGTCACCGGCCACGTTTGCACGAATCTTGGTGCGCATTATTTTTGCGTCTGTCATTTGCGACGCAAGCGCACGTGCACGGATGAGCGCGTACAATTTTTTCTGCTCCTCATTGTTACCTCTACTGTGCTTGCTCGGGTCGGTCGGGCGGACTGCTTCGTGCGCTTCTTGTGCGCTCTTGCTCTTGGTCTTGTATACGCGCGCCTCGGCGTATTTCTCACCGAATTCATCAGTCGCTGCTTTTACGAGATTGTCTTGCGCTTCTTTCGCAAGGTTGGTCGAGTCGGTACGCATATAGGTGATGAATCCCGCTTCATACAATTTTTGCGCGATACCCATGGTGCGTGAAGGAGAAAGGCCGAGACGGGTGGAAGCCGCTTGTTGAAGCGTCGACGTCGTAAAAGGAGCCTTCGGAGTTCTCGCCTGCTCGGACTCGTCAACACTCTTCACCTTCCAATCACCACTCTGCGCGGCTTTGAGAATGCGCTCAGCTTCTTCCTCTGTTTTCGGTTCCTCCGTACAAATGACCGTGAATTGCTCCTTCTTTTTTGTCTTCACGTCGGCGCTGATGATCCAAAATGGTTCCGGTATAAAAGCTCGTATCTCGCGCTCGCGCTCCATGATGATGCGGAGGGCGGGCGATTGCACGCGTCCTGCTGAGAGACCATAACGCACCTTCTTCCATATAAGGCCGGAGAGGTCATAGCCGAAGAGGCGATCCAGCACACGGCGTGCCTCCTGGGCACGTACAAGCTCATCATCTATAAGACGAGGATTGGCAAGTGCCTCCTGCACGGCCTTTTCGGTAATTTCATGGAATACGATGCGTTTCGGCTTCTTGAGGCCGATGGTTTCAGCCAAATGCCATGCAATAGCTTCGCCCTCGCGGTCGGGGTCGGTCGCGAGAATGACCTCATCGGAGCGCTCCGCTATCTCGTGGAGTTCATCTATAATCTTCTGCTTTTCCTTCACGATGAGGTACCGGGGGACGAATCCACCCGCGACATCCACGGCATCCTTATTACTCTTCGGCAAATCACGGATGTGTCCGACGGAAGCGCGTACGGTAAAACCAGCACCGAGATATTTCTCGATGGTCTTTGCTTTTGCGGGTGATTCAACTATTACAAGCTTCATATATACATATGGATTTGCTCACTCGGAGATGAAAAGTTTCTTTTCATCTCGCTCGCTTCGCTGCATCCATGGCGAGTAGTGATACCTCAGAAGCCTATCACATGTCAAACGCGACGATAAAAACGAACGCCCGGCATAACCGGACGTTTATCGTTTTTCATGGAGTGCGGCAAGGATTACAGCTACCTTGAAGCCGGCCGCCGGACATCCTCCGTGATGACTTGTTTGCCACCAGTAGAACTGTATCGCGTCGCGGCCGCCGCGGACGAACTTTGGATACAGAATCCGGTAAACTCGGTACGCATTGCAGACGGAGCCGAAGGTCAGAAAAAGTATCATCGCTTCGAGATTCCAGAAATACGTCCGTACCGACCACAACACCGTTGGGAGTTCTTCCATCGCAAGGGCGCTGCGACTCGAAACATTAACGACGACGTGTTCAAGACCCATTCCGCAAAGGATGAAGACTGTAGTCATCACTGCTGCCATCATCACAACTCGCCACATTGCCATAAAACAAAGTGCAAAACCTAACATGAGACATCTCCGCGTTGATTTCTATCGATACTTTGCACGCCGTCTCTCTTGCTGTCAACGAATCCTTACAACTCCGAGTTCTTCCACTATCAGTCCTTTTATTTCCATAGTACTCAGGAGCACATTCGCTTCAGTAATGGGAAGTTTAAGTTCACCGATGAGTTCGTCGCGGGAGACGGGCGAGTGGATAATCTCAAAGACGCGAATTTCATCGGGAGAGAGGTCATCGCGAAGTTCGTTGAGCGAGAGTGGTCCTTCGCGTTTCTCTATTCCGAGGGCGACCAAAACATCTTCCGGCGAGGTAGCTGCAGTTGCGCCAAGCCGGAGGAATTGGTGCGTGCCCTTGCTTTCGGCACTGAATATCGAGCCCGGTACCACGAGCAATTCGCGATTGTATTCAGTCACCAATTTTGCGGTGATAAGGCTGCCGGATTTTTCTTTTGCCTCAATCACGAGCGTCGCGTGGCACATCCCCGCCATCACGCGATTACGTTTGGGGAACATATAATCCATCGTCTTTGCATCGGGCTTCTCTTCGGAGAGCAAGGCGCCGCCAGCCTGTACTATCTCGCGTGCAAGTCCGACATGCGCCTTCGGATACAAGACATCCCAATCTAATCCGGAGCCCGGGACGCCGACGGTCGTGAGTCCCGCATCGAGCGCGCACTTGTGCGCCTCCGCGTCTACTCCGTACGCCAGCCCGGAAACAATAACGATAGGGTATCCGCGCAAGCCCTCAAGCAAGTACTTGCAGGCCGCTTTGCCGTAGGGTGTCATCGCACGTGAGCCGACTACGGCAAGCCATTTTTTATCGACGCTCGGCATCTCTCCCCGCAAATACAATTGTTTTGGCGGGTCAGAGATTTCGCGCAGAAGCGGAGGGAAATCAGCGGAGGAAAGCTGTTTGAGCACGTCTTTCACCCCATTAGAAACAATACGCTGTTGAGTCATATTCGAGATAGTTGAGAGTAAAAAGCGATATCTACCCAGTCGCTCTCGGAGTATTTTCTAACGGGGTTCATAGTGGTACTATTGTACCAATCTATGCTCGACATTAAATTCATCAGGGAGAACAAGGATATCGTCGAAAAGGCGATGCGCGATAAGCGGCGCGAACCCGTAGACCTCGATCAGGTCCTCAGTCTCTACGACGAGCGCAAATCCCTGCAGCAAGAATTGGAAGGAATCAACCAGAAGCGAAAAGCGGCGGCTGACGCGCGCGACATCGATGCGGGGAAGAAGCTCAAAGAAGAGGCGCAAGTACTCGACGGTAAAATCGCTGAAAAAGAAAAAGTATTCATCGCCGAGATGATAAAAATTCCCAATATTCCATCACCCGATACTCCCGTCGGACCGGATGAGAGCGGCAACAAAGTGCTTCGTACCTGGGGTGAGAAACCGCAGTTTTCTTTTGAGGCAAAGGATCACTCGGAACTCGGAGTAGCACTTGGCATCATTGATACAGAATCCGCAGCAGAAATTTCCGGTGCGCGCTTTACCTACCTTTTCGGAGATCTCGTCCTCATGCAGTTTGCGCTTCTCAAGCTCGCGTTCGACACATTAACCAACGAGGACACACTGAAAGTAATCGCCGAAGAAGCAGGGCTTACGGTGTCCACAAAGCCGTTTACCCCCGCGCTTCCGCCCGTCATGATGAAATCCGCCGTGATGAATCGCATGGCGCGCTTACATCCTATAGATGAGCGTTACCATTTTGAAAAGGACGACCTCGTGCTCATCGGAAGTGCGGAGCACACGCTCGGGCCGCTGTACATGGACAAAATCATCGAGGAGAAAGACATGCCGGTGCGGTACCTGGGATATTCGACGGCGTTCCGTCGCGAAGCAGGTACGTATGGCAAAGATACAAAAGGTATTTTGCGCCAGCACCAATTCGATAAAATAGAGATGGAGACATTCTGCCTACCTGAGCAATCGCTTACCGAGCAGGATTTTCTCGTCGCCATCCAGGAATACATTCTCCGCAAGCTCAAAATCCCGCATCAGACTGTCATTATTTGTACGGGCGACATGGGCGGGCCCGACTACCGGCAGATTGACCTCGAGTGCTGGATGCCCGGGCAAAACACCTACCGGGAGACACACAGTTCCGACCTTATGCAGGGATACCAGGCGCGCAGGCTCAACACCCGTGTGCGCCGTAGCGACGGTAAGACTGAGCATGTGCACATGAACGATGCGACCGTGCTCGCCATCGGCCGCACGCTGATTGCCATTATGGAAAATTACCAACAGGCCGACGGTTCGATACAAATTCCGGAGGTGCTCCGGACGTACATGGGCAAAAATGCAATCCAAAAGAAGTAGCGGAGTTATCGACCTGCGGGCAGGTCGTTCGAGTAGGCGCGCCCCGCGGGGGCAGGTGCCGCTTTTTTCTCCCCGACCGGACAGGCCGCGCTCTCCATCGCAGCCGCCACGCAGGCCCATGCCGTTGCGTGCGCGCCGGCGGCGTATCCGCGCACTCTGGGCGTTCGGCGTATTGCTACTGTGTGCTGCGTTGTTTTACGCAGTGAGCTGGGCCTCGTATCTCCCGCAATACAACGTATCGGACATCACTATCTCTGGAGCGAAAGATATGAATGAGGAAGTCATCAAGCGTTCTCTCGAGGCCGTGCTCGATGACGGTTCGTACCGTGTTCTTTCTCGCCGCAATATTTTCTTGTATCCGCAGGCAAACCTCGAAGAAGTGCTTGTCCAATCTTTTCCTCTTATAAAATCAGCGCGCATCACGCGGCCCTCGATGCTCGCTACCACCCTAGTGGTCACCATAGAAGAGCGCGAACCTTTTGCACGTTGGTGTACCAACGATGACACCGGCTGTTATCTGATGGATGAGAGCGGATTTATATATACTTCTATTCCGGAAAATACCGGTACGACGACGCCACAAACGACTCCGAGTACCTTGTATGTTTTTAAGGGAGACATCGATTCTTCCACAGATCCGGTCGGACAGTGGTTTGTGCAGGCGCATCTTCCGGGGCTCCTCTCGCTGCTCAAATTCGTGGGACAGGCGGGCTTCACCGTCCTCGGGGCGGAGGTAGACGGCCAAGATATTCTGGTGCGTCTCAAAGAAGGTTTCGTGCTCAAGGCTTCTTTCGGGGCGGATGCGAATATGCTCGCAAAAAATCTGGAGCTTGTACTTTCTTCCGATGTACTGAAGGGAAAGAGTGATTCACTTGAGTATGTGGATTTGCGATTCGGAAACCGTGTGTATTACAAATTGAAGGGACAATCCGAGACGAGTACGGAATAAAAAGGTAAAGCGTATGCTATTGTGCCGGCACGTGCCCCGTTAGAAATCGCCAATTCTCGAACGATACCTATGTCCTCAAACCAAAATTCTAATGGGGTGGAAAATTTCTGGGAAAAACTTCCTAAGCCACTCTTCGTCCAAGCGCCGATGGAGGATGTGACCGACGCCGCATTCCGGCGTCTGATTGCCGGCTACGGGAAGCCTTCTGTCATGTTTACTGAATTCACGTCGGCCGACGGCCTTGTGCTCGCTCCGGAAGAAGGGAAGACAAAGCTCCTGAAGAAACTTCTCTTCTCAGATATCGAGCGGCCTATTGTGGCTCAGCTTTTTACTTCGTCTCCGGAACGCATGGAACAAGCGGCGCGACTTGCTGCAGAGCTTGGTTTTGATGGATTTGATATCAACATGGGTTGTCCCGATAAGGCGGTTGAAAAAAGCGGATGCGGTGCGGCTCTCATCAAAAATCCGCCAAAGGCACGTGAGCTTATCCGCGCCGCCAAACGGGGGTTTTGTGGAGGTCAGACCTCCACAGGTTGTCCGGTTTCCGTAAAAACTCGCATCGGCTACAACACCGACGAGCTCAATACCTGGCTCCCTGAGCTACTCGCAGAGGAACCGGCGGTGATAACCATCCACGCGCGCACACGCAAAGAGATGTCGGATGTGCCTGCGCGATGGGACACCGTCGCACGCGCCGTCCAGCTTCGCGATTCACTGGGCTCGAAGACACTCATCCTCGGCAATGGCGATGTGAAGGATCTCGCAGATGCGCGCGCAAAAGTAGCGGAGACAAAATGCGACGGGGTGATGCTCGGGCGAGCTATCTACGGTAATCCGTGGCTTTTTGCGGGCCGCACAGATACGCCGTCACCTGAAGAAAGAATCAAGGCACTTCTAGAGCATCTCTCGCTTTTTGATGAATTGCTCGGTACTACGACCAATTACGCGACGATGAAAAAACACTTCAAAGCCTATATTTCCGGGTGGGATGGGGCTAAAGAATTGCGGATAAAATTGATGGAAACTGAAGATATTTCTGAGGCTCAAGCCTTGATTGCCGACTCTTTGGGATAGACCTATACTCCTGCGTAGGCTGAATACTCGTTACGAGCTCAGCGAAGTATGTCTTATCGGGAACCCCAGAGGAGGCACCCCACGATGATTAAGCGAATAGTTGAACGGGAAGCACCGACGGCCCTCCCGCTTCTTGCCGCCAAGGCGGCCAATAAGGCGAGGCTCGAGCGCGAAGCAGAAGAAAATCGGGCTTCGGCACAAAAACGTGCAGGAGCAACTCAAGCGCGTATCGTCAAGCGAGAGATTCCGCCAGTTGCGGTCGCTGTGCCACCAACCAAGCCGACAAGCACACCGACAGGACCATCACCCAGCGTCAAATCAAATGACTGGGTTTTCGAAGGAAGTTCCGCTCAGGAGGTAGCGCTCCGTTTCATCGAGGCCAAAAAGCGGGATGGAGCCACCCCTCACCTGCGAGAAATCTCTGCTGCTGCGGTGGAAATGGCTAGGCACCTTACCAACGGTCAAGTCGGACAACGGTTCGGATTCGGCTACTCCTCGGGTGCCGTCTGGGCTTCCCAAGTTGTCTCGATGCGGCGTATTCCTGAAGATGTCTGGAAAGTCATCGATGAGGGCGCGCTTAGAAGGGGAAAAATGCCCAGCGTGCCTTGGCTTGCCCGTATATCACGGCAATCGCCCGACACTCAGCTTGAGATGGTCCGTTCTTGGGCCGGGCCAATCTCTACATGAGCACTCGCGTACGATTGAGGCCGGCGGAACGTTGCGTTCCGCCGGCCGGTCTTTTTTATGTAGACACATGTTCGCACAAATGATACTACTTCAGCGTGCCGATCGAATGAAAGGATCTTGCAATGCACAGTAAGGACAGAAATCGTGGCGGACCAAGTCGCATGCTTGCCACCGATCCGGAGCTGATGGAAGCTCTGGTAAAAGCAAAAGCGAAGATTCCTCCGGGCGTTCCCCTAACCATAGTGCGTCTTGCGCAAGGAGGTACTAAGTTCTTGCCCGTATCCGTGAAGTATTTCCGGACATTCCTTTCACAAAGAGCCAGCGACGACCAGCGCAAGGATTTGGGCTTGCCAGTCGCCGTGAGGGACCGATGAAAAGGTCTGTGGAAGGCTCGTACCGCACGGCGTTGCACCTCACAACGCCGGCGGTTTTTTTATGTATACTTACCCGCATGAAGAAGGAAGTCAGGCACGCGACGCTCTACCGGGCTTATCGCCCAGCCAAATTTGCAGAAGTCCGAGGGCAGGCTCACGTGGTGGATGTGCTTGCAAAAGCTATAAAAAACAACAAACCAGCCCACGCGTACCTCTTTGCAGGTGGGCGAGGGACAGGGAAGACATCCGTCGCGCGCATCCTTGCGCGCGAGCTCGGCGTCACCGATAAGGACCTGTACGAGATAGATGCGGCATCCAATACAGGCGTCGAGAACATCCGCGAATTGCGCGAAGGGGTGAATACGGTGCCTTTTGAATCCCCCTACAAATTTTACATAATCGACGAGGCGCACATGCTCTCGCGTGCCGCGTGGAATGCTTTTCTCAAGACGCTTGAAGAGCCACCAGCGCACGTGATATTCGTAATGGCGACGACCGAGCTCGAGAAGGTCCCCGACACGATTCAATCGCGCTGTGAGACGTATACCTTCAAGCAGCCGACACGCGGCATGCTCGCCGAGACAGTCGCCGACATCGCGAAGAAAGAAGGGTACACGCTTGAGCGCTCAGCGGCAGAGTTGGTCGCGCTTCTTGCCGAAGGCTCGTTCCGTGACGCCCTCTCAATACTTCAGAAAGTCCTCGCCGTGACAAACGATAAAAAGATAGACGTCGCGGAAGTCGAGGCGGTATCCGGTGCGCCGCGCGGGGAAGTCGTACGTCAGCTCCTTTCCGCTATCGCCAAGAAAGATGCGGCAACTGCCCTTACGGTCGTTGCGAAGACAGTCGAGGAGAATATGGATGCGCGCACACTTGCGAAACTACTCATCCACCGCCTCCGTGTCGTACTCCTCCTCCGCTACGCGCCTGATCTCGCCAAATCCTTTGCACAGGAATTGACCGAAGCAGACTTGGCACTTGCTCAGGAACTTTCCAAGGAGCCGGGAGTGAATTCAGATACGCAGCGGGCGCTTCTCGAGGCGTACTCACAAATGGCGTATGCTGCCGTGCCGCACTTGCCGTTGGAACTTGCAATCATTGATGTGAGTGATACAGGAGATAAAAAGCCATAACCACATTTTGCCGGAACAAGATATGACCGAAGGAGAAAAACAGCTGGAATTCTCACTCGAACAACCTCAGTCGGTTGAAGAGTTTCTGATTTTTAAGGATGAAGTTGCGAACGAAATTAAAGAGACGGAGCGTGATATGAGCGCCGAGTACGGGCGACTTGCTCCTCAAGAGAAAAGACTTGCGTATCACAACGAGGACCACACATTTAAAGATGTATTGCGTCGTGCGAATATACTATTGAACACCATTGATACGGCACTGCGCGCGACAGGAAAACCTGGAATTTCCGAGAGAGACATGTGTTCGGCGCAGCTTTTTGTTGCATATCACGATAAGGTGATGGAAACCACGATTGAAGAAAAAGAGGATGGTTCCCGTATTCGCCGTCGCCATTCTCCTGCGAATGAATTGAACAGTGTAGTGTCGCTGACAAACAAGATGGAGGAGACAAATGAGCGCTTGGGAAGTGTACTATATACAGCTGCGGACAGACGCGGAGCCGCCTCTGGAATCTCTGTGACCGTCCCGACCTTCCAAGAAGGTACTGTACGTCAGCTGGAACTCAATAATAGGAGTCCTCTTATCGCAATTGCGATAGCCATGGCCGATATTGGAGGTGCGGGCATGGACGGCCCGAAGCAACTTTTCAAGGAAGCGAGTGCACTCTTCTTTGAGGATAATCCTGATATAACCGAAAAAGTGCTCGCAGCCCAGCTTTCCTCAGCAGAAGACAGTCGGAAGGAAAGTTACAAACAAAGGATCATTTCGTGGTTTAAGTCGCAAGGGTCATTTGTCCGGGGCCGCCAAGAGTGTTTCCGCGAAGAATTGGATTTTCTACCTAAAGAGGCACGTATGGCAGTAGGGAATCTCTTTAACCGTTTCGATGATTCGATTGCTTCTGCCGATTCGATTGCAGCCGAATTCGAGAGACTTTCTCTCGAAGGAATTATAGAGCGTATGAAGCCGGGCCTTGCGATTTTTTATCCTGAGGTTCCGGACGGGAAAAAGGTATAATCACCCGCTATGCGTCAACCTCCGAAGAAAAGAGTATCTAAGTCCGTTCCTAAGAAACAGGAGACTTCGTGGGGGCACGTTGCCAATTGGTATCACGAACACATCAATGAGTCCGATGACACGTATCACGAGAAGGTGATTAAGCCCAATGTGCTCCGCATACTCGGGGACGTCAAAGATAAGCGGATTCTCGATGTCGCATGTGGACAGGGCTTTTTCTCCCGCGCACTCAATGAGGCGGGAGCGCACGTGACGGGTGCCGATATCGCGCCCGAGCTCATCGCAATCGCAAAGAAGCTTGGGCCTGCGAGTATTACGTACCTCGCGGCACCCGCCTCGCGGATGCCCTTGCCTGATGAATCGTTCGACGCGGCGCTCTGCGTACTCGCGCTCCAAAATATTAAAGACCTCTCCGGGGCTCTCGCTCAAGTCTCGCATCTTTTGAAAAAAGGCGGGACGTTCACTATTGTTCTCAATCATCCCGCTTTCCGCATCCCACGCCATTCTCAGTGGGGATTTGATGCAGATGCCCATATCCAATTCCGTCGCACCGACAGGTATCTCTCAGAAAATTCATATCAAATACAAATGCACCCGGGCGCTGACCCAAGTGCCACGACGCTTTCGTATCACCGGCCGCTCCAGCTCTATGTCAAAGAACTTACGAAGCACGGCTTTGCTGTCATCGGTCTTGAAGAATGGATATCACATCGTGTAAGCGAGAAGGGGCCACGCGCTGAAGCAGAAGATAGAGCACGCAAAGAATTTCCACTCTTCCTGATGCTGAAGGCGGGGAAGCAATAATGCTCTGCGCGTGAAGTTTTACTGAAGACTTCGATTTTCGCACGTAAGAGCTACAAGAGCGTCCCGTCTACTTCATGAGAGACCGCCAAACGGTCTTCATTATAAATTATTAAAAAATAAATATGACTTCATTACAAAAGTTTGTCCACATTCCTGCCATTGCGCTGGTTGTCCTTTTGGGCAGCGCGAGCCTCGCTCTTGCCCAAGTTTCGACAAATGTCGTCTCCGGTACGGCAACAACGACCTCCGCTGTTATTACGCCGGGAGCCACGGGTGTACCCGTCGCGACCGTTACTCTCAACTCGAGCGTGGCAGGTCCGAGCTTCGTCACGACCTTGCCAATCAACGTGACATCCGGCAACAGTGCTGTCCTCGGCAACCTCTCGGGGTGCCAGGTCTTCAACGCAAGCGGCACGGCCTTGAATACCGGCGCTAATATCTTGAACTCGGTTCAGGGTACAAACACAGTCACACTCGATGCTCCATTGTCTGTTTCTGGAGGCACAGCAACTACCTTGATGGTACGCTGTAATCTCGCGAGCGCGACTCCTTCCGGTGGTACGTTCCAGTTCGCAATAGGAACACCCTCGCTCGCACCGGCACTTTCGGTGGTGACGCCGAACCTCACTGTTGCCACAGGGGTTATGCCGGGTGCTCAGGATGCAATTGTTGCCAACATCTTGCTTGATGCGACCCGCTCCGGGACGCCTATCAGCATCACCTCGATACCTCTCTCAATCACAGCTTCAGAAGGCGGCACCGTCTCGGATCTTTCTGACTGTCGTGTCCGTAATCCACTAAACGGTAACGTTGCGCTCAATACCACAGCAAACACTGTCGTGAGCGGGACGAACACCGTCGCTCTCAGCTCTGCGGTCAACGTAGCTGCGGGCACAGCTGTGCTCCTTACCGTTACGTGTGACATCGGTGCTACGGCAGCAAACGGCAACACCTTCCAAGTCGGTGTTGTTCCTGCATCGTTTGCAGCCACTTCTGTCGGTTCAGGTAACACGGTCACTCCGACAGGTGCCGTCGCAGGCACCCTGACTTCTTCCGGCGTTCCGGTCGTAGTCACCACCTCGGTAGTGCCGACAGTCCCCGGGGTTCCAGACACAGGTAGTGCGACTTCCATAGGAGTCACTCTGGTGCTCTCCGTCCTTATGGCTCTCGCAGGCGGCCTCTATCTCCGCCGCCGTATCGCGTAAGTCACGCATATGCTTACAGAAAACGGATGTCGAAAAGAGGCATCCGTTTTCTCGGCATTTGCTTTTTACATTCTATGAAATCACACCGCACCACTCGTCGCATCCTTATCGCGGCCGCCATCATTGTCGGCTCCGCAGCCTTTTTGACACTCGCTTTTCAATTGTATTCGTTTGATGAAAATAATATTGAAGTCGCGACGTCGACCAGTGTACCTGCCGCACCTGTGGCGCGGCCGGAGAGATTGGTCATCCCGGCTATTGAAGTGGATGCGGCAGTTCAAGAGGTAGGTATCACACAAAGCGGGGCGATGGCTACACCAAAAAAAGCGGGGGATGTGGGATGGTACAAATTCGGGACGCCGCCGGGAGCGGAGGGGAGCGCGGTCATTGACGGTCATGTGGACAACACCTTCGCTTTTCCCGGGGTATTCAGGAATCTGAAAAAATTGAAGGTCGGCGACGATGTGTATGTAGACACGAAGGCGGGGGAGCGACTCCATTTCGTCGTCACGGATGTACGTACCTTTCCCTATGAGAGCGTGCCGACCCGGGAAATTTTCCTCAGTGATGATGGCGCGCGTCTCAATCTTATTACCTGTACCGGCAAGTGGCTCATCACCAAGAAAACCTACGATCAACGTCTCATTGTCTACACACGCCTCGCGGACAAATGATTTGGAATCACGCCTGAAATAAGGCACTATATGAGGGTTCGTTGGGCGATCGTGTTCTAACGGTAGCTCAATAGAGAACAGTGGGGGATCGTCCCTGGCCGGGCAGGCTAACGGTAGAACAGTATGCAATATTGGGTCTACATACTTCGAAGCCTAAAAGATGGAAATCATTACGTTGGGTTGTCATCGGATGTTTCAAAACGGTTGGAATATCACAACGCTGGTAGAGTTCGTTCGACCAAACACAGAATGCCCTTTGAGCTTTTGTATAAAGAAGCTTATGCTACAAGGGTGGAAGCTCGGGCTCGTGAGAAGCATCTCAAGAGCTATGCGGGCTCCAAAGAGAAACTCTCTATTTTGGAGAGTTTATAAATGGGGGATCGTCTAACGGTAGGACAGCAGCCTTTGAAGCTGTGAATCTTGGTTCGATTCCAAGTCCCCCAGAAAAATGAGCACAGCGAATATTGCTGGAGGCTTGGAATGGGAAGGGGTCGGGAAACGGGAGTTTCCCGTGGAGGAAGGAATGGGAAAACCGTGGGTTTCCCAGAGTTCCTTGTCCCCCAGTTGGGTATGTAAGGTTTAATTACCGAGAGCGTCGGTATAGTACAATCAACGCCATGACATCACAAAAAACAATGTACTTGGTCGGGGGCGTTATTGCGCTCTCGCTCGTGGCCTATTTGGCGTACGGCGCCCTGTCGCTTGGAAATATTGTGACGACAGTGGATTCGAGACCTTATGAAGCAACGCTTTCAGGTACGTACGTGTGCTTACCGCACGCCGATACCTCGGGACCGCAGACAGAAGAATGCGCGTTCGGATTACAAACGGGACCAGACACGTATTATGCCGTGAATTTCGGCGAGTCTCCTTCCGCGATGGAGCAATTTCAAAGTGGGGCGTTCATTACCGCTGTAGGCTTTATCGTCGTGAAAGAAGCGCTCAGTACGAATCAATGGGCAAAGTACAACATGGAAGGCATCTTCACGATTACCAGAATTATTTCTCCCGCTCCGGCTGCGGCACAAGGAAAGCTGAATAGTGACGTCGTGTGCAGTAGCGCACTCGCCTATATGACATTTCCCGATGGAGCGAGTGCCGATGCATTCGTCGCGGAATGCAGAGAAGGAAAGCATCCCGAAGTCATAGAGCGCTATAAAGCGGACATGAATCTCGGAGACGGCGCTGCGATTTAATCCGGGACGGGTCTTCATCCGTTTCTCACGCAACTTACGTACTCTGAATAGCATGACAGTCGAATACAAGGGGGAGCACCCTCGGATTCCTCCCGTGAAAATAAGACGGCGTCGCGGTAGTAAAGCCTCTGATCCGGAAGAGAAAATTGAGGAGAAGCCGATTGTCGCCGAGCTTCGTGCGGCTGTGGCCAAGGAGGAGCTGAAAGACGCGCAACCTCCTCCGGACGACACCCGGATACTCACATCGTAAGCCGCATTGCCGTCCTCCGCCCCCTGAAATAGGGGTATACTATACGTGACGATGCCAAGTCGGTACTCATGATAAAAGTCGAACAAAAACTTTGGACGCAGGAGGCCGGTTGGGCGACTCAAAACGGCACTCCGCTGGAGGGGGCACCCCAGCTCGTCTATGTATTCGGTGCGAGAGCGCTGATGGAAGACGCGAAAATTTTCGAGCAAATCCGCGGATTTTATCCCGGTTCATATATTATTTTGTGTTCGACTGCGGGTGAGATTTTGGATACAAAAGTCAGGGACAACTCAATCGCTCTTACCGCGGTCCATTTCGAGAAGACGGTCGTGCGCTTTGCTCAGACTGAGATTGAAGATGTCTACGACAGCATGAACGTGGGCAAGCGACTGGCGGAATTTCTCCCAGTCGAAGGACTCGTGCATGCCATGGTGTTTTGCGACGGATTAAATGTAAACGGCACGTCGCTGGTGACGGGTATCAACAACAACTTACCATCCACCGTTTCGGTGACCGGAGGTCTGGTGGGGGATGGAAGTGATTTCAAGAAAACCGTCGTGGGGCTTGATGGACCCGGAAAGTCGAAGAAAGTCGTCCTGCTTGGCTTCTATGGCTCTGCACTCAAAGTCGGATTCGGCTCGCTCGGCGGATGGGATGCATCAGAAGATACGCTCAGCATCACTAAGTCGAAGGACAACGTCTTATACGAACTCGACGGTAAGCCGGCACTCGCTGTGTACAAAGAATATCTGGGGAGTCAGGCGCAAGGCCTTCCGGGTACGGGTCTCCTCTTTCCTCTCCGATTGCAGACGGAAGGCGGTTCTGATACTGAAGTCGTCCGGACGATACTTGGCGTGAATGAAGCCGACCAGAGCATCACCTTTGCGGGCGATATGCCGGAAGGTGCAAAAGCAACGTTTATGAAAGCCAATTTTGAAAAGATCATTGACGGGGCATCGAAGGCAGGTTCACTCAGCTTGGGGCACTTGCACAACAACGAGCCGCAGCTCGCCATACTCGTGAGCTGTATCGGAAGGAAATTAGTACTGCGGGAGCGCATTGGGGAAGAAGTGCAAGCCGTCCGTGCTGTGCTTGGAAAGACTACAGCCATCACCGGATTTTATTCGTATGGTGAATTGTGTCCTTCAGCAGCGAAGGAAAAGCAATGTCTTCTCCATAATCAGACCATGACGATTACCACGTTCCGAGAAGACTAGCAGTCTTTCATGAACTTCTACTGAAAGAATGGAGGGTCGCCCACGTCTTATCATACGTAATGGGAAATATATTTCGTCTCACAGTCCCTCTCTTAATATCAGCATTCATATTCGCGCCGTTCTTTGTCGCCGCACAAGCCACGACCACGCGCGATTCAGACAGCTCGAGATATTCAAATTGGCGCCGGCAGTCGAATGAGTCACAGCAAAAAATTGATGCACTCGGTTCTGTGACAGAGACAAATGTCCCGATGCCGATTCTTTTTGGTCCGGTTAACAATCTAAATAATTACGGAGAATTGCGCGTCAGCGGTCGCATACACGAGGGTCTGGACATCATGTCGCCCAAAGGTACTCCCATCGTGAGCCCCACTGCTGCAGTGGTCACCCGGGTAGATTTTGGAGGGGGCGAAGGACACGCAGTCTACACCGCCAATCCGGGAGGAGAGAGATTCGTCTATTACCACCTCGACCGTGTCGGTGAAGGTGTCGTCGAAGGGATGGTGCTCGCGCGCGGAGATCTTATCGGCTACGTGGGCAATACGGGGGATGCCTCAGGCGGAGCGGCGCATCTGCATTTCGAATTGCGAACGAGCGATGGCAATACTCCGACCAATCCTTTCACACGTCTCACGCTTGAATTCACGCCGGAAGAAAAGATGACCTATCTTTCAAAAATACTTACGCAAGCTTCAGACGCCAATGCGCTTGCGCTGTTCTTGGTCTCCAATTTCCACTCCACATTTGTAGCGGCACAGGGACGTGGCGCTGCTGTGCCTGCAATTATTACGGCGCTTCTGGCGTCCATACCTGTGGCCACCACACCTACTCCCGCGAGTTCTCTTCCTTCCGGCGACCTCGCTCTCGGCTCGAGCGGGGCTGCCGTCGTGCAATTGCAGCAATTCTTGATAGGGAAACGGAGCGGTACCGCAGCAATCAATCTCAGTTACGCAGGGGCGACCGGCTATTTTGGGGGCATGACGCAGGCTGCACTCATCGAATATCAGATTGCCGTCGCTGTCTCACCTGCCAATGGATACTACGGTCCTTCGACACAGGCCAGGGTGGAGGCGGGGACGGGGGCGGTAGTCACGGCACCGACCACAACGCCTGCTACGCCCGCATCAGCGAGCTCCACACTTGCTCTCACACGTAATCTCTATCTCGGGTTGAGCGGCGAAGACGTGCGCTCGCTCCAGCAATTTCTCAATCGCAATGGATTCACGGTCGCATCGACAGGGAATGGCTCGGCAGGCAACGAAACGACATATTTCGGGCCAGCCACCAAAGCTGCCGTGATTAAGTATCAGACTGCACAGGGTATATCCTCCACAGGTTACGTAGGAGTTCTCACGCGCGCATCTTTCCCGCTTCTGCGCACGTAACTCTTCGGGTATACCACCACACCAACTTTTAAGAAGAAGTTGGTGTGGTGGTATACTGCCCCGATGAACCCCGTTAGAAGCCAATACAATCCTATGAATTAGGATCTTTATTTTAATCACAGCATCAATATTTCTATGGTAGACAAAGCTTCTAACGGGGTGAAAGCAATTGTAAACACGACCAAGGGCGATATTACTATCGAATTCTGCGGGACGGATGCACAGAATACTGTTGCCAATTTCGTAAAGCTCGCGAAAGCGGGATTTTATGACGGTACCAAATTCCACCGGGTCATTCAGGATTTTATGATTCAAGGAGGTGATCCGCTTACAAAAGACGACGCCATGATGGCACGCTGGGGCACAGGCGATCCGGGGTACAAATTTGACGATGAGCTCTACGAGAGCAATCACAATGTGGTGGGCACCATCTCTATGGCCAATTCAGGCCCGAATACCAACGGCAGTCAGTTTTTCATCAATACCGCAGACAATAATTTCCTCGACGCGAAGCACGTCGTTTTCGGGAAGGTCATAGCGGGTATGGATGTCGTAGACGCTATCCAGTCCACTCCCACAGGCCCCGGAGACAGACCGGTCGAGCCGATGGTCATCAACAGCGTTACCATCGCATAGCTGCGTGGTAGAATATCACTATTACTCATTAGCGATTCACTATGGGCAAAGGAAACAATTCACGACGTAAGGAGGCAAAGAAGCCAAAGAAGGCAAAGAAGTAAGACCATGTTGAAAGAGTTCAAGCAATTCTTATTGCGCGGCAATGTCGTCGACCTCGCGGTGGGCGTTGTTGTCGGTGCCGCATTTACGAGTATCGTAAATGCGCTCGTCGCCGACTTGCTTACCCCATTCATCTCCGCTGTCGCCCGCGTACCGGATTTTGGCGGGCTTGTCTTTAGCATCAACGGTACGGAATTCAAATACGGTCATTTCATAAACGCCATCATTTCGTTTGTACTTGTGGCTTCTGCCATATTCTTTCTTGTCGTGAAGCCCATGAATCTGCTCGTATCGCGCGCAGGCTTTGGCACTCCGACAAAGAAATGTCCTGAGTGCCATTCCATGATTCCGCGTGGCGCACAGAGGTGCGCGCATTGTACACAGCCCGTCGAATAGAGTAGGTTAGAGGAAATGGCTGAAGATACGATAGTGCGATTCGAGGACATCTCATTTGAGCATGGTCCCCGCAAAGCAATCCTCGAGGAGGTGTCTTTTCCCGTACGCCGAGGTGCCAAGATTACCTTGATGGGTCAGAATGGCGCCGGCAAGAGCACGCTCTTCGGGCTTATTACAGGCGCTATTGAGCCGGAAGAGGGCACCATACACATCGAGAAGGGACTCTCGATTGCGCTCTCGCGCCAGGTGATTCCGCGTGATGAGCTCAAGCTCACGGTGCGCGATTTTTTCCAAAAAGTATTTCCCAAAAAGATGTACAACATAGACCCGCTCATAGATGATGTGCTCGAAGTCGTACATCTCAAAAACCACGAAAAAGTCCACGACCGGGTCATGAGCACCTTCTCAGGTGGTCAGCAGGCGCGGCTCTTGCTTGCCTCCGCGCTCATCCAGAAGCCCGATTTGCTTCTCCTCGACGAGCCGACCAACAATTTGGATAAAGAGGGAATCGCGCACCTTACTAAATTCCTCGTCGACTACGAGAAGACCGTCCTCGTCATTTCGCACGATGCGGAGTTCCTCAATGCATTCACGCACGGCGTCTTGTATCTCGATGTACACACGCGCAAGGTGGAGCAGTACGTGGGTAATTACACAGACGTGGTAGCGGAAATCTCCGCGCGCGTGGAGCGCGAGGCGATGAAGAATGCGCAGATGGAGAAAATCATTACGGCCAAGAAAGAGAAGGCGAACTTCTTTGCCATGAAAGGCGGGCAATTGCGCGCCGTCGCCAAGCGCATGCGCGAAGCGGCCGCTGAGGCAGAAGAGTCCAAGGTGGAAGTACGCCGGGAAGACAAGACCATCAAGAAATTCCACATCCCGTGCCCAGCCAATCTCTCGGGCGAGCTTCTGGGCATCACCTCCTTCAAGACCATCAAGAATTACAAACCCGTCGTCAAGAAGAAAACCATCTCGCTGCGCAAGAATCAGCACCTGCTACTGAAGGGACCCAACGGTATCGGCAAGTCCACGCTTCTCGAATCACTGGCAAATGGCACAGCTGAAGGAGCGACAATCACTAAGGGGGTGAAGGTGGGCTATTACCGTCAGGATTTCTCCAACCTGGATTTCAATAAGACGGTGTATCAGGAACTCGCGAGTGCGATGGATAAAGAAATAGAAGGAGACATGCGCCACGTCGCGGCAGGGTTCCTTATCACCGGGGATTTGATCCAAACCAAAATCGGGCATCTTTCGGAAGGGCAGAAGGGCCTTGTGGCATTCGCCCGCCTCGTTCTTTTAAAGCCAGCTTTGCTCATCCTCGACGAGCCGACCAACCACATCAACTTCCGTCATCTGCCTATCATTGCCAAGGCGCTGGATGAATATGACGGTGCGATGATACTCGTCTCCCACGTACCCGAATTCGTTGCCAAAATAAGGATAGACGACACCCTCGACCTAGAAAAGTAACTAATTTCTGAGCTTGACTATATGCTAGTCAGGAGCAAACTGGTTCATGAAGAGCTTAAAGACTATGATTGATAAGCACGAGTACTATCATGGGGCCGCTATAGTGAGACTTTTACAGGATGAAAGATGCGTAGCACTCCATAAAAATGAGCTTCTAGGGTATATTCTGAATGATAATATTTTTCTCTTCATAAAATACACCACAAAAAATAGAACCCCTTGGCGCTTCACGTTCGATCAAGAAGATGTCGATCGTGCCAATCTTATGGCGCAGAAGTACGAACAAGTACTCATTCCACTGGTCTGCGGTGGTGACGGCGTTTGCGTACTTACCTGGGACGAGGGTGTACGTCTTTTGCAAAATGCTCCGGGATTTATTGCTGTCGCACGTAAACATAACAAGCAGTACGCTGTGTGGGGGGCTGTAGAAGAGTTGAAAAGAAAAATACCGTTGGGTAGATGGCCGAGCCTTGCTTTTGTTGGTATGTCCGCCGAACACGTCGCAGAAGATGCAGGAAACCTAACGAGCCTTCTAAATTGATATGACTAAGGAAATTTCAGAGCGCGTGATATATCGAGATGGTCTGCATACAGCTGAGGTTTTGAACGCGCTTTCCTTGAAAAGAATAGACGTAGACTCTCTCTCGGAACTCAAAGAAAAAGCAGTTGAGATACTTGCGCAGTCGGTCGATCCTATTGCGGGAGTGCCGGAGAAACCTAGCGATGGACTTGTATACGGGTTAGTCCAAAGCGGCAAAACGAGCGTGATTCAAGTAGCTGCGGCAATGGCTGCCGACAATAAGTTTCAGTGCATCCTAGTTCTCACCTCTTACATAGACATTCTCTACG
>CAMTYD010000023.1:0-17826 GCA_947085915.1 uncultured Parcubacteria group bacterium | reverse complement strand
TCTTCAGTACCCGAGGCATCACAGCTTGAGATGATTCAGAAATTTCTCGATACAGCAAAAAGAGATTTACCAGGCGACCGATACCCGCACCTTGATGTCGACGGCTCATCGCAGCTGACGAAACATTTTAAACATCTGGCGTCGAACCCCTCATACAGTTTTGTGAAGATCAAAGACGCTCCTGCAGCCTCGAATGATAATGAGTCCGAGCAACTGCGTCACGACATGGAGAAAGCGGCATAGCAAGCATGAAAACTCCTCGCGAGATATATGCGGCATATACCATCATGCCGACTTTGCAGCTGCACCAGCTGCGCGTCGCCGCTGTAGGTAAGCTCATTTGCGATAATTTCAGAAAACCCATCAATACGCACGATGTAATCCTCGCCTGTCTTTTTCACGACATGGGAAATATCATCAAGTCTGACTTCTCAGCATTCCCGGATTTCTGTGAGCCTCAAGGCATTCCGTATTGGGAAAGTGTGAAAAATACATTCATAGAAAAATACGGGGTCAATTCGCATCAAGCCAATGTCGCTATCGCAGGAGAGATTGGCCTACCGGAAAGTGTCGTCGCGCTTATCGACGGCATCGCGTACTCAAAGATGGCGTCTATCCTAGAGGGTTCATCATATGAGCGCAAAATCTGCGAGTATGCCGATACGAGAATCGGCCCCCGGGGAGTGCTATCACAACAAGAGAGAATGCTAGAGGGAAAATGGCGGCATGATAAGCGGAAAAAGGAGGCAGAGGAAAGGTTGGAACCGTACTACGTGGATTCGGGATTCGATACCCTGTTGCATCTCGCGCATGGGGTTGAGCGGCAGATTTTTGCTGAGACCGCTCTTACGCCCGAGGCCATCAACGATAGGGCAGTCGCACCGCTCATCGAAGAGTTGTGGGCATATAAAGTAGACTAGATACTGTCTGGTATAATACTCTCATGTTCTCGCGAGAGTCTTTAGTCCATCTATATCAAGAAAAAGGCCTGTCAGCATCTGTTATTGCGCGTCAATTGAGATGTTCCGAACACAAAGTCAATTATTGGTTAGCCAAATTCGGAATACCAAAGAGGTCAATTGCAGACGCTCTCTATCAAAAATGGAATCCGTATGGCGATCCTTTTGAGGTGCAACAACCGAAAACGGTCGAAGAGGGGATTCTCTACGGCCTCGGCGTAGGTCTGTACTGGGGAGAAGGAACAAAAGCCAGCAAGACTTCAGTGAAATTGAGTAATACTGACCCTGAATTAATAGGTGCATTTCTCGCCTTCCTTCACAAGTTTTACAGAATTGATAGCAAGCGGTTGCGGTTCGGGTTACAAATCTTTGGTGATATGGATATAAAAACTTCGGTTCGCTACTGGGTAAAGACTTTGAGAGTTTCGCGTAAACAATTTTATCCAAAAATTATCGTCACGCCCTATCGGGGTGTAGGAAATTACCGCAACAAAACAAAACATGGAGTCCTAACGGTTTATTTTAACAACAGAAAGTTGCGTGATATCATCCGTAGCGCCATCGAAAAACAGACGATGCGCAATAAGCCGACGTAGCTCAGTTGGTAGAGCACGTCCTTGGTGGGCCGCATGCCCCGCCCATACGCGCGGCAACGCACGTATGAATCCCGAATAACGGTTAATCCCCGATCTAGCGGGCAAGACCGTGGCCCGAGAGAAATTACGGGCCCGAACGACTGACAAGGGTCTCCCTCGCGGAGAAAGATACAGTCTAGCCCTCCGATACTAGTTGAACGAAACGGAGGTATAAGCGAAGGACGAGGTCACCGGTTCAATCCCGGTCGTCGGCTCAAAATAAATTGGAAATTCAGTCGTTTTTAGCGTAGGATATTGCAGATTGCCACCTTAGCTCAGCTGGTAGAGCAACTCATTCGTAATGAGTAGGTCCCCGGTTCAAATCCGGGAGGTGGCTCCAAATCAATTACTCGTTTGATTCTCGATGCTCTTTAGCAAGCGTAAAAAAATCAATACTCGGTGATCCGGGTACCTCACCGACCGAAACCACATGTCGCTTACCGCCAATGTGTGCCACTTTTACTTCATGCAACTTAAGTCCTCTCCGCTGGTCATCTTGAATGTATTCAATCACTTGATATAGCTTGTTTTCATGTAACGACAGTCCCGCTTGACGCATTAAGTGCCCCATCGTTGAGTGGTCAAAACCGGGCTTCAGACGGACGATGTCGTCTTTTGCCGGGACCCACCAATTCATCGGTTCTGATTTTCCTTCGAATCCTCCCATGCGAAAAGAATATCATGTTGCTATACTGCCCAGAATGCAATCGAAAGAAGCTATACAAGCTGAAATTGTCGAAATTGAGGCCGCGATGCTCGCTCCTGACTTTTGGAGTGATTCTGTTGCTGCACAGGCAAAGATGAAGCACTACCAAGACCTCAAGGCCAAGCTTGCGGGCGGTGGTGGATATGACAAAAGCGATGCGATTGTCTCAATTGTGTCGGGGGCAGGCGGGGATGATGCGGAGGATTTCTCGCGCATTCTTTTTGAGATGTACAAAAAGTATTCGGCGAGCAAAGGATGGAATACAGGATTGCTCTCCTCCAACGAAAATTCAATGGGCGGATTCCGCAGCATCTCATTTGAAGTCGACGGCTCAGGTGCGTACGGTGCCTTGAAGCACGAGGCGGGCGTACATCGCCTCGTGCGCATGTCACCCTTCAATTCTGCAGGGAAGCGGCAGACCAGCTTCTCGCTGGTCGAAGTACTTCCCAAGCTCGAAGACCTCCCCGAGACACACATTCCTGAAAAAGAACTCGATATTTCGGTCGCACGCTCAGGTGGCCCAGGCGGGCAAAACGTAAACAAGCGCGATACAGCTGTACGCATGACACATATTCCGACAGGAATGAGCGTACAGGTCACTTCTGAACGGAGCCAATTGCAAAATAGGGAGAAGGCTTTGGAAATGCTGCGCGGAAAGCTCTTCCAACTGCGTGAAGAAGCGCAGATGAAGGAATCGCGCGGCCTCTCCGCGGGTGCTTCGACCAAAATAGAATGGGGGAGCCAGATACGCTCCTATGTGCTTCACCCGTATCAATTGGTGAAGGACCACCGCACCGAATATGAAGAGCGAAATGTCGAGAAAGTGCTTGGCGGAGATATTCAGGCTTTTGTAGACGCTGAGAAAGGTTTGGATAGTCTTGGTGAGAAGGCGTAAGCGAAGCCCGTCCCACCATCACGGGGAAATCATGAAAGCGAGCTTTCGCGATTTCCTCGCAAGGCGTTATAATCAGACTCGTTATTATGATATTTTTCGACAAAGTCAGTAAGACCTATTTTGATGGTCAGGCACCCGCAGTCTTCGACATCACCCTCGGCGTCGAGCCGGGAGAATTCGTCTCCATCGTGGGGCATTCTGGGGCAGGAAAGACGACCCTTCTCAAAATGCTTTTCGCAGAGGTCATTCCGAGCGAAGGGGCGGTCTTTTTTGGTTCGCGCGAGGTGGGTAAACTCTCAAATAACGAGCTTTTGAAGCTCCGCCGCAACATCGGCACTATATTCCAGGACTATCGTCTCCTTTCCACAAAGAATGTATATGAGAACATCGCGTTTGCACTCGAGGTCGCCGGTCGCAGTGATGAAGACATTGCGGGGGATGTACCGCACGTGCTCGATTTGGTAGGACTTTCCGACAAAATCTGGAGTTTCCCCCACGAACTCTCAGGTGGTGAGCAGCAGCGTGTGGCGATTGCGCGCGCAATCGTGAATCAGCCCGATGTCCTCATTGCGGATGAGCCGACAGGCAACCTCGACCCGATCAACACGCACGACATCGTCGGTATTTTGAAGAAAATAAATGACCTCGGTACCACCATCCTTCTCACCACGCACAACAAATCGGTCGTCGACTCGATAGGAAGACGCGTCGTCACGATGGATCAGGGTCGCATCGTGCGCGACGATAAAGACGGGAAGTATTCTCTGTAGACGTAGTACACTTATTTTGTATGCCACTCTGGACGACCATAAAACGAATAGCGCGATACGGCTTCGTGGGATTCGTGCGCAATGGATTCGTGTCGCTTTCCGCGATACTCATGATGACCATCATGTCGTTCATGCTCGTCAACATTATGATTTCCAATGCGGCGATGACCTCCACACTCCAAGACCTTACCAATAAGGTTGACGTCACTGTCTACTTCCAGACAAACGCATCACAGGAGCACATAGAACAAATTCAGAAGTCACTCCAAGCTTTGCCGGAAGTCGCCTCTATCGCATACGTGAGCCGCGAGCAGGCACTCGCCGATTTCCGTGAGCGTCACCAGAATGACCAGCTCACGATTCAGGCACTTGATGAGCTCGGAAGTAATCCTTTGGGAGCTTCACTCGAAGTCCGCGCTAAGCAGACGAGTCAGTACGAGAGTATCGCAAAATATCTCCAAGCGCAGCAGGATTCTCAGGAAGGCGCCGGTGCCTCAATAGACAAAGTAAATTTCTATCAAAATAAGACCGCCATTGACCGGTTGACCAAAATAATCGATACATCCGAAAAGAATGGAATCGCAAAGACCGTCTTCCTTGCCTTCTGTGCACTCCTCATCGTGCTCAATACGATACGCCTCGCTATCTACACGGCTCGCGATGAGATTGGGGTCATGAATCTGGTAGGAGCAGGGAGGTGGTACGTACGCGGACCTTTCATGGTCGCAGGCGTCCTCTACGGCCTCGTATCGAGTGTCCTCGTCCTTATACTGCTCTACCCGATATTGCTCTATCGCCCCGTCCTGATAGGTCTTGACCCTACGACAGAGCTGCTCTTCGGCTCCTTCAATTCATACGCCTATTACACGGGTCATTTCCTACTTTTCTTCTTTGTTTTGACGGGTACGGGTATCGCCCTTGGTGCGCTATCGAGTTATTTGGCTGTTCGCCGGTATCTCAACAGCTAATTCGACCGACTTTTCAAAAAGGTCATGATACAGTAGTGGATATATGAAGCGTGCGCGCGCAGGACATAAGTATATTTTTGTGGTGGGCGGCGTAATGTCTGCCGTCGGTAAAGGAATCGCCTCTGCATCGATTGGTAAGCTCCTCACAGCACGCGGATTGAGCGTGAATCTCGTCAAGATTGACCCGTATCTCAATGTGGATGCGGGTACGATGAATCCGATAGAACACGGAGAATGTTTCGTCCTCGATTCGGGGCTCGAGACCGACCAGGACATGGGCAACTACGAACGATTCCTCGGTCGCGATCTTGGAGCCGACGATTACATGACGAGTGGAATGGTCTACCGTTCCGTTATCGAAAAGGAACGCAATCTAGAGTATGGCGGTAAGTGTGTGGAGACGATTCCGCATGTGCGTGACGAAGTAATCAATCGCCTGAAGCGTGCTGCAAAAGTCGCCAAGTCGGATGTATCGGTCGTCGAAATCGGCGGTACTGTCGGCGATTTCCAGAACGCACTCTTCATCGAAGCGGCGCGCGTGATGCACCTGGAGCAACCTTCTGACGTGCTCTTCGTGATGGTCTCGTACTTGCCGGTACCCAATACCGTCGGCGAGATGAAAACGAAGCCGACGCAGAATGCGGTGCGCGCGCTCAACTCATACGGAGTTCAGCCCGACATCATCATCGCGCGTTCGACTCATACGCTCGACAAGAAGCGCAAGGAGAAGCTGGCCATCTGGTGCAACGTGCAGGCAGACCGCATCATCTCGGCACCCGACGTGGATTCCATCTACGACGTCCCGCTCAATTTTGAACGCGACAAGCTCTCCGAAATACTCATGAGCCTCTTGGGAAAGCGCCCGAAGCAATCACCTGATTTTTCAGAATGGAAGAAATTTGCAGAGCATGCGCACAACGGCACGGGTGTCGCAAAAATCGGCATCGTCGGCAAATATTTTGATACAGGGGACTTTGTCCTCTCCGATGCTTACATCTCTGTCATCGAAGCAATAAAATTCTCCGCATTTGCGCATGGCGTGAAGCCCGAGATTCATTGGCTCAATGCCAAAAATTACGAGACTGACCCCAAATCAGTCTCTGAGCTCAAGAATTACGACGGCATCATCGTCCCCGGTGGATTCGGAGAGACAGGTATCGAGGGCAAAATCGCGGCAATCAAATTCGCACGGGAGAACAAGATTCCATATTTCGGCCTTTGCTACGGTATGCAGCTCATGACTGTCGAATACGCGCGAAATGTCGCGGATTTAAAGGGTGCACACACGACAGAGATAGATGGGAAGAGCCCGCATCCTGTGATTGCCATCTTGCCTGAGCAGATAGAGAAGCTCGCCAAGAAAAATTACGGCGGCACGATGCGCTTAGGTGCCTATCCATGCGAACTTAAGGACGGCAGCATCGCGGCGGAAGCATACGGAACGGGGAATATATCCGAGCGTCATCGCCACCGCTTCGAGGTAAATCCGGAGTATATCGAACGCCTCGAAAAGGCCGGTCTCGTCTTCTCCGGCAAATCACCGAGTGGCCGCCTTATGGAAATCGCAGAGCTACCCAAGAGCGTGCATCCATTTATGCTCGGTACGCAATTCCATCCTGAGCTCAAAGCTCGCCCGCTTTCACCGCATCCGCTTTTCAATGCGTTCATCAAAGCTGCGATAGGTAGCAGGAAAGCCTAAGTTATATGGGAGAAGGCGGGGAATCCGAACGTATCTCAGAGAGGCAAGGTCCCAAAGAATCACTCCCTGTCCCGAAGGAGTACTTCGACGCCTACAAAGAAGGAAATCTTTTCTTGCCCAACCGGGATCTAGCCATTGCGACATTCATTGCCGAAGCGGCTGTCTCAGACCCTACTTTCACTCCGCGTACGTTTGCAAAAATGGAGTGGAGCCAAGACCAATTCGATACAGTGAAGGAGAGAATGAACGTCGCACATACCGCGCGACATATTCCCGCAGCAACGTCCGACCATCTGCCGCGCACCATAGAAGTCATCAAGGCTGCTCACGGAATGGATTTGAATGTTGCTGACATATCAAATTCAATTCCTGAAGAAAAGATCCGAGACTTGTGGCCGAGGGAACAGTATGCGACAGCGCGTTTTTTGGGGGTTCTTGCGGGTCTTTCGGACGGCAATCGTGCCAAGCTCGCAACCTTGCCGTTTGCGTCATGCCTGCGGATAATTACACCGAGCCTAACGCTTCGCCTGTCTGACCCTGAAGTTTTTGAACATGTGCGCAACGTCGTTACTTCCTTTGCGGCGACATTGCGAAGTAAGGAAGGACAAGACCTTGCAAGGGAAGTAAGAGAGACGATGGATAACAGGGTTCACGGAATACCACTACAAAAGCGCGGAAGTATTCGGGGTGACATGGATGCGCCTTTTATGCATGGTCTCCGGTATCGAATGCTCACCGACTATGCGAACCGGTTTGGCCAACCGCTCGACCCCGAAATAGTCAGCAAACTTGATAACGTCATATTTTAGAATGTAGGTGATTGACTTTTTCGCTAAGCTGAGTGCGCCTAGGATAGGGAGAGATTCGCTCCTCACTACAACCCGTTCCAATTGGGCGCAACCAAGATGAAGACAAGACGGGAAGCGAAGCGTCTTCATGTTCGCATGTATTCTTCATCATCCTTGCTCTCAAAACACCAGAAATGAGGCAAGGGAGGTCTCAGACGGCTAATCTCAATCAGAACATAAGAATGCGCAAAATATACTCCTGAGAGCTTAAAATACGCTCTGATATTCTCTGTGTTGTGGATAACCAGGAGCGGTTCTGATTCTCTAAAAGCAGGCAAGAAATCCAAAATCAGATGGAAATGTCAATCGGATTAGAGTCATTGCTCAATCTGTCGACTCACGGTATGCCGACTCAAGTCTATTTTCTTAGAAATTGTCTGCTTTTTAATCTGTAAAAAATCAATTGAATACGTATCTCGTAAAGCCGAGATTTCATCTCGGGTCTAAGAATATGGATAAAATATGGTACAGCTAAAACACGGCTTTTGAGTTTTTTTGACTCAGGGATCAGCATTTTTAGGCGGTGGACGAACGACACGCCAGAAAGCCGTTTTTCTACGCATGCTGCGAAGCAGTAAGGAGTGCACTCATGCGTTCAAAATTTGGCTTATACACTTCGAATCCACAGGTTTTCCCCTGTTACAATACGAATCAGATAATATAGCTCTTTTACGGGTTATTTTCGAGATTTATAGACGTCTTGCCCGCTGGTACCCGATGAAATTTTTTAACCGAACTGACCGCATAGACTTTTTAGCCGTCTGTCTCATCGCCGGGTCTTTTGTCATCTCGCCCCTGTACGCCCCTTTTGCAAATGCCGCCGGCGTGCCTACTATCATCGGCTACCAAGGTCGACTGGCTGATTCCGCTGGCGACTTACTGGGCGGTAGTGGGACGACGTACTATTTCAAATTTTCTATATGGAGTAGTTCAACCGTCGGAGCGGGTACCAAACTCTGGCCACTCACTGCGCCCGCTACTACTACCGCGATCGTGCGCCAGGGAGTTTTCAACGTAAACATCGGAGATACTGCTGCGGGGTATCCCGACGTACTAGATTTTGATTTTAGCTCTGCACGCGATGTCTATCTGCAGGTTGAAGTTTCTTCCGACAATAATTCTTCGCAGACGCTTTCTCCGCGCCAAAGAATTGCAGCGACCGCATACGCGCAAATTGCAGGTGCGGTGAGCGGTTCGACGACGCCCTCATCGTTTGGAACCACAACTCCTTTTGGAAGATCCGTCGTATCAATCGAAGCTACCTCGACAGCGACAACAGCGTTGTCTCTTCGTGCATTCTTGAGTCAAGTTGCGAACCTTTTTCAAATACAAGATTCGACGGGTGCGAATCTTTTGTACGTGAATCCAACGGGAGGATTGTTTGCGTCATCAACGCTTCAAGTCACTGGCGAATCGCGATTGTACTCAGGGCTCACGGTCTCCGCTTCGACGAGCCTTCAAAATTTTACAGGTATTAACGCAACGACGACGAATGCGACCACCACCACTTTCTCCATCGGCTCTCTCACCGGCCCGCTTCAAGCTTTGAATGGTGTTGTCTCTGCGAGCTCGACACTCTCGGCCGCATACGGAGGTACCGGACAATCCACTTTCTCAGTCGGAGATATTTTGTACGCATCAGCCGCGGGTACGCTCACCCGACTTCCTGTCGGGGGCGTAGGTACCGTACTCAAAGTTTCCGGCGGGATCCCCGCCTGGGGAGCAGACAATACTTCATCGGGGGGTGCTAGCCTCTTTGCAAGCACGACAGACAATCTGGCGATTTATCCCTCAACCGTTTCGAATGTGCTTTTGCTCGGCGCTTCTGCTACCAGTACTACCGGCAACATTTTCGAAGCCTTCGGTGGCTCACTCTTCCGCGGTTTACTCACCGCATACAACACCATCACCGCACCCGCCTTCACAGCCACTTCCACGACGGCAAGCGTCTTTCCTTACGCGTCCTCAACTGCTTTCTCAGCTTCCGGCACTGGATTCTTTGGCAATCTTTTCGCTACAGGCTCAAGTACATTGCAGAACTTCACCGGTTTGAACGCCACTACGACCAACGCGACCTCCACCACATTCTTCGCAACCACGGCCTCTTCCACAAACCTCTTCACGAGCAACCTCTCCATCGCATCGCTCTCCGGGTTCTTGAAAGCAACGGCGGGTGCCGTTGCAACCGCACTCGTGAACCTCACCTCTGACGTGACCGGTATCCTCCAAGTTGCAAACGGTGGTACGGGCTGGGCAGCCATCCAGTCCGGCACCATTCCATATGGCAACGGCGGGAGCGCACTTTCGACCACGACTGCTGGTACCAACGGTCAGGTCTTGGCACTCGCCGCCGGTCTCCCTACCTGGACTTCAACCACCACGTTCTCGAGCGGTCTTGCATACTCAGGAGGGAACGTGACCAACACGGGAGTTCTTTCAACGACTGGTGATTGGACGGGTACTCTCGACGGACAAGAGGGAAGCTACTATCTAGATGCGAGGAACCTCACGAGTTTCGGAACCCCGTTCTACACATTCTTCTCGGCGACCACAACAACTGCTCTCGCCGAAGGCAGCAACTTGTACTTTACAAATGCACGAGCCGACGCGCGCATCAACGCGACGTCGACAATTGGTACCCTCACCAGCGCACCAAATCTTGCGACCATCTCGACTTCCTTCACAGGCTTCCTCAAAGCAACGGCCGGCTCGCTGGCGACTTCACTCATCAATCTTGCAAGTGATGTATCAGGAATTCTTCCTGTCGGGAATGGTGGCACGGGACAAAGTGCAATTGCCGCAAACGCGATTGTTCTTGGCAACGGTACAAATGCCGTTGCAACGACGTCGATAGGTACGAACGGGCAAGTGCTCGGACTTGTGGGGGGCGTGCCGACGTGGGTGGCTACTACAACGCTTTCGACCATCGGCGGCACGCTTGGCATTGCAAGTGGCGGTACGGGTGTGACAACTTTTGGACAGGGATGGTTGTATTCTTCCGGCGGGACCGGTGCTCTAGCCGCATCAACATCACCGACGGTGAATTACGTGACGGCAACTTCGACCACGGCAACATCCACCTTTGCTGCCGCCATCTCAACGACGCGTCTGACGACAACCGCCACCTCGACGCTTGCGGGCATTGTTTCTCAATCAATCATTCCCAACGGAGACGCGCTCTATGACCTCGGCTCCGCGACGAATCGCTTCCGCGACCTGTATTTAGCAACAGCATCGCTTCACCTCGAATCCACAGCCGGCGAGACAGGTTCTGCGAAGCAGTGGAAATTCGGTATCGATACTGGTAACGGAACGCAGACCGGCACGACGACCGGCTTCTTCCGCATCCAAGAAGGCAATTCTCCGATGTTCTACCTCAACCATGCAGGGCAGGTGGGCATCGGAGTCACGGATCCGCGCTCCCGCTTACATATCAAAGGCAATGAATGGCTCTCCGGCTTTTCAAACGGAACTATTTCGAGCTCAGGAACAAGCGTGACCGGAGTCGGCACGAGTTTTATGTTTGGCTACAACAAAGTACAAGTTGGCGACCAGATCAAATCAAACAACCAGATCCGCACAGTTGTTTCGATTCAGAGCAATAACCAACTTGCTATTGATTCGGCATTTAGTCCCGCTGTTTCCGGAGAATCGTATCAAACGCAACAACCGATTGCGCGTTTCGACGACAGTGCAGGCAACACGAAGCTCATCGTCGGTCCTGGAGGCAACATCGGCATCGGGGATTTGAATCCGCTCGGCCTCTTGTCAGTCGGTGCTGGCGATAAGTTTTTCATCGATGCATTTGGTACCGTGGCGAGTGGTACGTGGAACGGCCAGAAAATCGGCGTGCCATATGGCGGCACGGGCTCAACGACGCTCTCGGGTATTCTTGTTGGGAATGGGGCCGGCTCTCTCAACACGCTGACGGTTGGCTCAGGGCTCACTCTCTCGGGGACAACGCTTTCGACAAGTGGCGCGGGTATCACTTCGATTGGCCCGGCAGGGCAGCAGCAAACCGGCGGTACACAAACATTCGCCACGTCGACCAATACAACAAATGGACTCACTTCGGCTCTGACCATCGTCGGAGGCGCCAATACGCTTACTTTTACACCTTCAATTTCAGGAACGCTCTCGGTCGCTGGTGGCGGCACGGGCTCAACCACGCTTTCAGGTCTATTGAAAGGTAACGGAACGGGTGGAATCCAGACCGCAGTGCCGAACGTCGATTATGTCTCAGGGGTGAGCGGCAACTGGACAGGCACCTTCGACGGACAAGAGGGAAGCTACTATCTAGATGCGAGGAACCTCAGCAGTTTTGGAACACCGTTCTACACATTCTTCTCGGCGACCACAACAACTGCTCTCGCCGAAGGAAGCAATCTGTACTTTACGACCAATCGCGTCGGCTCCGTCATCGCCGGTACCACCACTGACGCACTTGCGCAGGGAAGCACAAATAAATATTACTCAACACTTCTTTTTGCGGGCAGTATTGCGGGCACGACGACGGACGCACTCGCACAAGGTTCGACGAATAAATATTATTCTGATGCACTGGTTCAGTCGTTCATCCAAGCTTCCTCAACCATCCCCAAGACGTATACAACAAATGTTTTCACCGGCGCAAACACATTCAACTCCGCTATTACAGGTTCGATTTCTGGAAATGCAGGTACAGTCACAAATGGGGTGTACACCAACACGTTCGGCACCCTCTTTGATAATAGGCTTGCGGCAAGCACCAGCATCGCTTCGATTACAACACTCGGAAATCTTTCTCTGCCGTCTTCGCAGGTCACGGGCCTCGGCACCTTGGCCTCGCTTTCGTCGATTAACAATACAAATTGGTCTGGGAGCGCTCTCGCGGTAGGGAACGGAGGCACGGGTCAAACGACGTTTACATCCTCACAGATTCTTTACGGTAATGGAACCAACGCACTCTCGAGTGTTGGCACTACTACCTTGAGCGGCAACAACGGTATCGCACTTTCTGGAGGTGCGGGCGCGCTCGTTGGTGGTGCGAATGCCACCATCGGACTTTCAGCAATTACAGCAAATTCAATTCTCGCAAACCAAACTGGTGGTTCTGCCGTCCCCACAGCGCTCGCCACTTCATCGCTCGGTGTCGCGCTCTCCGACACGACCGGAACGCTCGGGGTAAGTAGGGGAGGAACCGGCGCGAATACATTCTCATACGGACTTCTTCTCTCGCCTGGCGGCACAGGCGCACTCCAAAACATTGCCACTTCTTCCTTGGGCCTTCTCACCACCAACGTCGCCGAAGGTTCCAATCAATACTTCACTACCAATCGTGTGGCCTCCGTCATCGCAGGAACAACCACCGACGCACTTCCCGAAGGCTCGACCAATAAGTACTACACCGACGTCCGCGTAGGTTCGTACATTTCCGGGTCGTCAACGGTTCCGCATATCGGCGGTTCCGCATATGGAGATCTGCTTTCGTGGAGTGGTACCGCATGGGCCACGCGCGCCACATCAACGCTCGGATTGAGCACAAGCAATCTCGTGGAAGGTTCAAATCTTTTCTGGACCAACAACCGTTTTGATACGCGTTTGAGTGCCACAACAACCCTCCCGGGACTCACCACTCTTGCGAACCTTG
This sequence comes from uncultured Parcubacteria group bacterium, assembly GCA_947085915.1. Classification (GTDB taxonomy): domain Bacteria; phylum Patescibacteriota; class Minisyncoccia; order Phycocordibacterales; family UBA2100; genus UBA10103. Next base: position 4,717 of record CAMTYD010000023.1, on the reverse strand, counting down.
CAACTGTGGGGACGATTACAAGCGGGACATTCTCAAGTGCCATCTCGGGAGCATCGATCAATGCAACTCCTATCGGTGCCTCTTCCGCATCGACAGCAATCTTCACGAATTCAACGAGTACGAGTGCAACCAGCACGAATCTCTATCTTTCGGGAACGATCGCAGGCGCGGGTTTGGCCGCATGTTCCGGCTCGGGAGACAAACTTCTCTGGAACGCTACGACGAAACAATTCGAATGCGGTGCCGATGCAGGAGCAGGCGGCGGTATCACTGCACTCAGGGGACAGTACTCAAGCGCGCAGACGGGCTCCACTCAAACTTTCGCCACTTCGTCTGACACGAATATCGGACTCACCATTACCTCTTCGGGTGACACGCACACGTTTGCTCCAAGCTGGATTGGTACACTTGCCTCGGGCAGGGGAGGCACAGGGATTTCTTCGGTCACTGCGAATCAACTTCTCCTTGGCAATTCGACAGGAACGGGCTGGACACAAGTAGCGACCTCTTCACTCGGGCTTACCACGAGCAATGTCGCAGAAGGTTCCAATCAATACTTCACCACCAATCGCGTTGCCACTGTTTTGGCCGGCACGACGACGGACGCACTCGCACAGGGATCCACCAACAGGTACTACAGTGACGCACTCGCTCAAGCCTTCATCCATGCGTCGACGACGATTCCAAAGACATATACCGCAAACACATTCACCGGTGCTAATGTATTTAATTCCACCCTAACTCTCGGCGCACTCAACGGTCCTCTTGATGCACGCAATGGAGTCGTCGGTGCGACGACCTCTGTCGGAGTTCTGTATGGAGGGACGGGGGCGACCTCCGCAGGCGGCGCCCGAACGAATCTCGGTGCGGCAGCAAGCGGAGCAAACACGGACATCACATCTCTTTCCGGTGTGACATTGGGAGGACAGACGACCATCGCAAACGCGTCTACTTCTGCGCTCTCAGGCAACACCGTAGCGATCGGGGGCACAGGCACGACATCAATCTCATCAACCGGGGCACTCAATACTCCCTCACTTACGATCGCATCTCTCTCCGGTTTCTTGAAAGCAACCGCCGGCGCGGTCTCGACAGCACTCGTCAACCTCACGAGTGACATCACGGGCATTCTCCAAGTTGCAAACGGCGGCACCGGCTGGGCAGCCATCCAGTCCGGTGCCATTCCATATGGCAACGGCGGGAGCGCACTTGCGACCACCACCGCGGGTACCAACGGCCAGGTCTTGTCACTGTCCGGCGGTCTCCCTACCTGGACTGCGACCACCACGTTCTCGAGCGGTCTCACGTACCTCAATGGCAACGTGACACTCGACACCGCGTCGGCCTCCACCTTCGGAGGACTCACCGCGGCTTTCTTCTCGAAGTTCAACTCCGCGACGACAACCTTCAACAATGGAATTACATATTCCGCAGGCTCTGCCGGACTCTCCGCCATCGCGGCCAACTCCATTCTTGCGAACGTGACCGGTGCCTCCGGAGTACCGACGGCGCTTGCGACGTCGAGTTTGGGAGTTGCGCTTTCTGACACTACGGGGACACTTCCCGTGTTGCGCGGAGGTACTGGCGTCGCCTCATTTACGGCAAACAGTCTCCTGTATTCAAATGCCGCAGGCACGGGAATCGCGTTCGCCGCGACGTCGTCTCTCAATATCGGCGGCAACGCTGCCACGGTCACCAACGGCGTATACACCACCACTTTCAATGGCCTCTTCGACAATCGTCTCTCCGCCAGCTCGTCAATCTCCGGCATCACGACTTTGCCGAATCTTTCGCTCCCTTCTGGCCAAGTCTCCGGTCTCGGCACACTTGCGGCTCTTTCTTCTATCAACAACAGCAACTGGTCGGGCACGCAACTTTCGGTGGGGAACGGGGGGACTGGCTCGACCACCTTGAGCGGCATCCTCCGAGGCAACGGCACTTCGCAGGTGAGTACACTTCTCATCGGTTCCGGGCTTTCATATGACGGCACTACACTCTCCGCCGCAGGCGGAGGAATCACAGGACTCAAAGGCCAATACTCATCGACTCAAACCGGAGCGACTCAAACTTTCGCCACTTCGTCTGACACGAATATCGGACTCACCATTACCTCTTCGGGTGACACGCACACGTTTGTTCCAAGCTGGATTGGTACACTTGCGTCGAGCAGAGGAGGGACAGGAATTTCTTCCGTAGCCGCAGCAGGAATTCTTGTAGGCAATTACGCGGGCACGGGTTGGCAGCAGCTGGCGACTTCCTCGCTCGGCATCGCACTCTCAGACACAGCCGGAACCCTCGCAGTCAATCGTGGCGGCACGGGGGCGGCGACTCTCACGGGTCTTCTCAAAGGCAACGGTACGTCCGCGTTCACTGCGGCTTCCGCCGGCGCCGACTACGTCGCTCCCGGCACAACACTCTCCACCACCTACCCACTTCAGGGCGGAGGAGACCTCTCAACGAACCGCACGTTCTCTCTCGCTTTTGGCACCACGACTTCCAACACGTGGGCTGGCACGCAGACGTTCACGAACAATCCCATCTTTGGTACGCTCTCAGGACTCCTATACGGCGTCTCCGGCGCACTCTCAAGTGCCGCCACTTCATCACTCTCTGCCTCGGGCGGCCTCGCGGTCTCTTCCGGTTCGCTCGGCTACCAAGTCGGCGGCTCTGATGCCACCATCGGTCTTGCTGCCATCGCTGCCAACTCCATCCTTGCGAACGTCTCCGGCGGCTCTGTCGTACCAACCGCACTCGCGACGTCCTCGCTCTTCGCAGGAACCAACGGACAACTTCTCGCTCGGTCAGGCGGGACGTGGACTGGTGTCGCCACCACCACCTTCTCCACCGGTCTCACATATGCGGGAGGCAACGTGACACTCGACACCGCGTCGGCCTCCACCTTCGGAGGACTCACCGCGGCTTCCTTCTCGAAGTTCAACTCCGCGACGACGACGTTCTCCTCGGGTCTTTCATACAGTGCAGGCAACGTGACCAACACGGGCGTACTTTCCGTTGGCCCCACTGCGCAATCAATCACCGGAGCCGTCGTCATCGCCACGTCATCAACTGCCTTCAATGGACTCACCGCTTCCACCACCATCGTGGGTTCCGGCCAGACACTTACCTTCACCAATACACTCGCAGGTTCTCTCGGGGACGGTGGTATCTCCGACGCCCTCACCGTCTCAGGCGGCACCCTCGGCTCCAACACCATTACGTCAGGCGCAACCTGGGCAACCGCAGGAACACTGACGATTGGTGACAACGGAGACGCGGTCAACTTCGACACGAGCACCTGGGATGTCACCGCCGGAGCGTTTTCCGGAGTGACGACACTCAACCTCTCCGGCATCATCACGTCCACCGCCGGTACTGCCAACGTCTTGCCATATGCATCTTCGACGGCACTCACCGCCACACAGTTGTTCTCAACGAACTTCCAAACGCTCGGCTCCACTACTTTGCAGAATTTCACGGGCTTGAACGCGACCACGACCAACGCAACGTCCACAACCTTCGCCACCACCGCCTTCTGTCTCACGGGTGATCTCCCGTGCCGCACCACCTGGCCAACCGGCGGCTCGTCCAACTGGAGTGATGCAGGAGCGTACTTGTCACCACTCACTGCAGGTGACGGCATCTTGGTGAACTCTTCCACCTCCACTATCACCAATCTCGTCACGGTGAACGCCTCTTCGACCAACGCGACTTCCACCACATTCTTCGCAACCCTCGCCTCATCGACGAATCTCTTCAGTGCGCTTGCGAATATCGGCACACTCACGCTTGCGAACGACCTCACCGTCGCAAACGGTGGAACCGGTGCATCCACCTTGACCGGACTTCTCCAAGGGAACGGAACGGGAGCATTCACTGCGCTCACCGACTCCTCAACGGCGGGACAAGTGCTCCGCGTCACGGGTGCTTCCACATATGCCTGGGGTGCACTCGACCTCTCCGACACCGATGCCATCACGGGCGACCTCCCGTTCTCCAATCTTGCGCAAGTGGCAGCAGGCTCGGTTCTCGGCAACATCACCGGCTCAACCGGCGACGCAGCATCCATCGCAACCTCCTCACTCTTCGCCGGTACCAACGGACAGATCCTCGCGCGCGTGGGAGGAACCTGGACCGGTGTCGCCACCACCACATACTCCACCGGTCTCACATATGCAGCAGGGAACACGACCTGTGACACCGCCTCCGCCTCGGTCTTCGGCTGTCTCACCTCCGCATCTTTCTCGAAGTTCAATTCTGCAACGACGACGTACTCGAGCGGTCTCACGTACTCAGCAGGCAACACAACCCTCGACACTGCGAATGCGTCCACCTTCGGAGGAGTGACCGCCGCCTTCTTCTCGAAGTTTAATTCTGCCACCACCACCTTCGGCAACGGCATCACATACACCGCAGGCGCCGCCGGACTCTCTTCCATCGCGGCCAACTCCATCCTTGCGAATGTGACCGGTGCCGCCGGAGTACCCACCGCACTTGCCACCTCCAGCTTCTACTCACTCACGGGTGCGACCACGATTCCGTATGCATCATCGACCGCACTCACCGCCACCCAACTCTTCTCCACCAACTTCCAGACGCTCGGCTCCACGACTCTGCAGAATTTCACAGGTCTGAATGCGACTACGACCAATGCGACGTCGACCACAAGCTTCGCGAGCATCGCCTCCTCCACCAATCTCTTCAGTGCTCTTGCAGGTAT
>CAMTYD010000022.1:0-10845 GCA_947085915.1 uncultured Parcubacteria group bacterium | reverse complement strand
GATGTTGGGCTCTATCAAAAAAGGAAATGCGGCCAACGCAAGCAGCGAGCCAAGGTTCGAGAGCGCGTAGAGTTTGTATGCTCCCGATTTGTCCGCGTTCTGCGCGGCTACAAATCGCAGTCCTTTATGGGCTTCCTTTCGTGCACTCATTCCCCACCAGTATTGCAGGAGTGGTCCCGTCGTGGAGAGAAGAAAATAAGGGGCTCCGATGCCGAGCGCGAGAGCCAACATCACATTCAGGGCGGGTGGTCGCGTACTCCCTACCGTCCAATCAAAAGACGGATAGAGCGAATGCCAATTATAGAGTCCCAGCAGTATTGCAAGAGATGCGAGTGCTATTACACACAAATGCACGACTACTTGTCGCCGTGCGCTCAGTGAAGTGATTACATACACGTACAAATATCCGAAGAAAAGCATCCCGGTAAAGAAAGCGAGGCTTGTCGCCCACACCGCCGAAGAGCCCCCGAAATACGGAAGTATGTGTTTCCCTGCAATTGGCTGTATGACGAATAGTAAAAAAGCACTGAGAAAAATAGTGCTCGCATACAGAAAGTAACTTCGCAAAAATGCGGGGGATGCGTCTTTGTGTGACATGCCCAATAGTGTACCCCATGGGATAAACGCGCCAAACGCCTTGAAGGGTACACCGATGCGCCGATGGGAGAGGAACAATCATTTTGACAATCAATATACTCACTCCTATCCCACGGGGGGAACTTCCCACACATGCTCCCTGTTTAGTTAGTACGCATGTATAATAGGCCTCCCATGAATCCAGCCTCTTCCCACTTCATATGATTACCCAACGCGAAAAGGACGACACTAAAACAACCAAAGAGTTACCGGAAGAATTCCGGATCCGTCTTGCTGATTATTTAGAAAGTCGCGCCGTGAGTATTGAGCAGGCTTCAACGGAACGTCATATTGAACTCCTTGGGGACGTCGAAGAAGAGCTGACCATCGTCCGATCTGTTGCTGATCAACACCAAGCCGTGGTGAGACGCATCTCTGAGGAGTTAAAAAATCCCAAAGCTTTGATAGATGACTATCGCCTCTTCGGTAAACAGTTCGCCACCACAGCCGTTGTTAAAAGGCTTTCGCTGCGCGATGCCATCGATGGTATTTTATTTCTCAAAAGTGAGATGCTGCAAGCAATCGCAGACGGAGATTTCCTCTTGGAGATAAGCAGCGCGGACTTGAAGAGTCTTATGGATTTCATCGGGACGCGCACCGACGTATTGTTTGCCGAACTTGCTGTTTCGTATCACCGTAATTTTACGGAAGTTCTCCAAGGTGAATTGACGCATAGAGAAAGACAGAACCGGCAAAAAGATCTGTTTATCAGAATTGCTTCTCATGAAATTCGTACTCCCCTTGCGACCGCATTAGCACTGTGCGAACTGGAGGAATTACAGGGTGCACAGGAAGGACATACCGCAAAAACCACTCATCCTTCCTTTGCCGAGATTAGAGTGAGTCTCAATCTCATCAACCGGCATCTGAGTCAATTACTTGATATGTCCCTCCTTGAAGACGATAAGATTGGTATAAAAAAAGAACATACGGAACTGCCCGAATTATTGCAACGAATCAAGCTCTCGTTTGAACGTGTCAGAAAAGATTCCACTATTCTTTTCACGCACCCGACGCAGCTTCCTATCACCACTGACCCCGATAAAGTTGATCAAATCATTTCAAATCTCCTTCACAATGCGGCTAAGTACAGTCCCAGGGGCAGCACCATTGAGTTGTCACTTACTAAAAAAGGGGCGGACGCGTTGATCGCCGTCACAGATAGTGGCAAAGGGATACCCGAGGAGAATTTGGAAACAATTTTTGACCCGTATGCCCGCCTTTCGAGTAACGACCCGGCCATCGAAGGTCTTGGGTTGGGATTGTATATCTGTCGGACTCTTGCCCGCGCACTCGGTGGAACTCTCACGGTAAAAAGCACGGTCAATAGCGGCTCTACGTTTACTCTTACCCTTCCACTGAATGCAGAAGCGCTTGTCGTTTAAAGCCGTCTCAGGTTAATGCGGAGAGGGAGAGATTCGAACTCTCGATACCTTGCGGTATGCCGGTTTTCGAAACCGGTGCTTTCGACCACTCAGCCACCTCTCCTTTGGACGAACCTCGCGGTTCGCCCCATCGGAAAAGTTGCAAAGCAACGTCTCCGGCGAAGCGGCGCGATGCACTGCTTCCGCAGCACTCAAATCGGGTGCTGCAATGATCTAACTCAAGACAAAATAGCACACTTTCGATTAGGCAGAAAATGCGCTAAACTATTGACGATTCCCAAGTATGTGCAGGCTTGCCCTGCGAAGCCTTGGCGAAGGCAGGGACCTATCGCTTGTGATAGGCACCTGTGGAAGGCCCTATCGTCTAACGGTTAGGACACATGCTTTTCAAGCATGGAACCCGGGTTCGATTCCCGGTAGGGTCATGTGTACAAAAGACTCAATCTCCATCTACTCTTCGAAGCAGGTGTTATTGTGAAAGGACTTCACGCACTCGTTGAACTCGTGAGTGCATTTGTCATCTACTTCCTTGGCAACGCCGCCTTTCTTGTCGTCACCCGGCTCACGGCAAGCGAGCTTGCTGAAGATTCTCAGGATGTGTTTGCTAATTTCTTCTTGAATCAAACAAATCACATACTGTCTGCGCGGGGATTTGTCGCGCTGTATTTGGTGGCTAGCGCGATAATTAATCTCATCATAGTCGCAGGACTGCTTTCAAACCGTCTCCGTGCATACCCAGCTTCCATGGGTGTATTGAGCCTCTTCATTCTTTATCAAGTGTATCGTATCAGCCTTACACATTCTGTCTGGCTTTCTATTTTTACCCTCTTCGATATCGCCGTCATCTATCTCATATACCAAGAATACGGCAGACAAAAGAAGCTACGCGGCGAGTCTATAATGACGCATGACAAAAGGTTCTAAACTTTCACAATCGATCGCCACGCTCAAGCGCGACAAGCGATTTGCACCGCTTATCAAAAAGCACGGACCGCCGGATTTCACGCGGCCGAATCTCGTGCCAGGCAATGTATTTCAGTCTTTGGTTCGCTCTATCATCTATCAGCAAGTCTCGGGCGCGGCAGCTTCGACTATTCTTGGCCGCTTTGTAGCACTCTTCCCGAAAGGGAAATTCCCTACCCCCGCCATGGTTTCCGCAATGTCCATAGAAAAAATGCGTGCGGCCGGGCTCTCAGGGCAGAAAGTTTCTTATATCAAAGACCTCGCAGACAAATTTACCGACGGCACCATAAAGCATCGCTCACTCCACACCATGGAAAGCGCCGATATCGTCGAGCACCTCACGCAGGTAAAAGGCATCGGGGTCTGGACGGTGCATATGTTCCTCATCTTTACCCTCAATCGTCCCGACGTGCTCCCGACGGGCGACCTCGGCGTCCGCAAAGGGTTCCAGGTCGTATACAAACTCAAAGACCTTCCTGACCACGCAAAGATGGAGAAGCTGGCAAAAGATTGGCGTGCTCACGCCTCTACCGCATCCTGGTATCTCTGGCGCGTAGCAGACGAGGCGAAAATAAAACCAAAAACTACGCGTCGCCGCGGAGCGCGTCCAAGATTTCGGAGGTCGCAATAGCTCCGTCCCGCAGGACATACGGCTCTTGCTCACGCACATCGACGACGGTAGAGCGCGTATATGACGGAAGTGATCCCCCATCTATTGCCAAATCGATATGGCGCGCATTGTCTCCGAGTTGCTCAATAATCCCGTCGAGCGTGGACTGCGATTCAACACCGCTCGTATTTGCGCTCGTAGTCGTGTACGGCTTTCCAAATTCACGAGCGAGCGCGAGACAGAAGTCGCTCTTGGGAATCCGTACGCCGATGGTGGAAAGATTGTGTCCGATGCCAGTCGTGACAGAATCTCTTTTTTTGAAAACGAGTGTGAGGGGACCGGGAAAGAACACTTCAGCGAGCCTGCGGCCCGAGTGAGAAATTTCTGCATACACTCCCGCCATTGTCATATCGGCAAAAACGGCGTGAATGGGACGACGTTCGTCACGGTCTTTTATCATGCATATCTTTTCAAATGCTTTGTCCGAAAGTGCATCTGCACCAAGCCCATAAAGCGTGTCCGTGGGATACAAGATAACGCCACCTGCGCGCAGGACCTCTGCGGCCTTTGCTACGCACCCCTGAAAATTCTCCTTCGTAAGCTGTATTCTTTCCATATGTAAATCAGTGCGCGATACAGGAATCGAACCTGTCACCTACCCCACGTCAAGGGGTCGCTCTACCAAATGAGCTAATCGCGCGACGTTGTCCAATATACCTTTAGATTGGGGCTTTTTCAATCTGCTACCCGCCTCAGGCTTAGATAGCTCGCGGCTTCTGGATCAATGATCTTTGGGCTTCAAGGGCTCCCGGCGGTAGACCATTTTCCGCCAAAGCTCTGCCACCGTAGTTTTGATCTTCAGTCACATCATCCCCTACCCATTTGGGCAAGCACGCTTCGGGGCCGTAATCGAGAGCATATTGGTGATCTTCGTCTGCGGTCGCGCCTATGAACTCAACCTCTATGCGAACGAATTCTTGAAATCGACCATGGTGGATATCGTAATGAATCTCACATGCATGACCATTAGGCAGGGTGTGGCGGATATAATAACGAGTTTTTGAAATCACCTCTGATTTCGATACTTCATTTTCCCATAGGTCTAAGAAATCGTCAGCGTCGGAATTCGAATCCCCAGCATCAGAATCGTCAGTGTCAGAATCTTCCGGAACAATTTTAAGCTGTCTCTCAACTCTCCCCCTCGAACGCTCGATTTTGAGCTTGTGGGCGACACGATACAGTGTGCCTTCCTCGCCCTCCTTGACGGTCACGCGAAGTCGAAATGTAGCGGGTTTTCCTTCTTGGTGTAACGCTCTAATGTATCCCTGTGTAATTTCCCGCTTTTCGCCTCCCGATAGTTTTTCTAATTCCTCTACCGAAAGATACTTTGCGGGGATGTACCTCCGCTCAAGTTCATACTCCGAGTCAACATCTTCGCCCTCATATACTGCGCTCAGAATCGGCTCGTCTTGTATCCGCAGTTTTGGCTTTTCGATTTTCTTATCGGGAGCACCCTTGGCAACCTTTTCGAGCATACCCGACAATGTATCATGTCGCAGCTGCCTGATATACTTCACCCATGCCGGTACTGAATACCCGCCTCAAGCAGCCTGTCGCGGCACTTTTGTATTCTGCACTGGGGGCTGCCGCACTTGCCCTGTTTATTCTTGTCGGGGGGCTCCTATTTGCCTTGGGCGCGCAAGATGCTTGCTCCGGAGATGGCTGCGCTCTCCTTACCTCCGGCGTCCTTGTGCCGTTCATCATCACCCTCGGTCTTATCATCGTCCTGTACCCGATTCTCTATTGGTACCTGTTTTCATACGAGCTTACCCAAAACACAATCACCATCAATTCGGGAATACTATTTCGACAGTACGAGACAATCGATTTCGGAAGAATACAGACGATAGAAAACGAACGCGGCCCGCTCCTCATGCTCTTTGGCCTCACGGTCGTGAAAGTCTGGACTGCCTCCGCCAGCCAAATATCTTTCAGCATGGTAAGTAATTCGACACAGGCGCGCCCGCGTCCGGACACTATGCTCATCATTGGAAAGAATGACGCGCAGGCGCTCAAGGATTTTATGATGCGCTCCAAGACGAGTTCTCCCGGTCTCTAATCAAAGTTTTCCTCCGCACTCTTCCAGAAATGTGTCGAATGCATCCATAAGCTCTTTGAGAGCTTGGGGCTGCTCGGGGAATTGGAAATCGTCTACCGTCCGAATCGGAAGTATTTTCGAAGATGTGCTTGTCAAAAATGCGGAATCATACTGGCTTAGGTCAGCGGGTCGAATATCTTTTTGCACGACTTCGTATCCATTCTGCGCCGCTACCTTCAATACGGCTTTGCGGGTGACACCGAGCAGGATGTCCTCTTCCTTAGGAGAAAATAGTGTCTTACCCTTGATGCAAAAGAAATTGGTACGCGTCCCCTCAATAATCCGCCCCTCGCGGTCGAGCAAGAGCGCATCGTACGCCCCGGCTTCCTTTGCCTTGCGGTAGGCAAGATAGCTCTGCAACATATTGAGCGTCTTGGCATGAGGAAATGCTCGTTCGTATTCGTACGTGACCGTGGATATGCCGTCCCGGTACAATTTTTTGTCCGGAAAGAGGGGATTCAGGCAGAGGATATTGAGCTGGGCGTCTTCCGGCTTGCGCCCCCCGATAAGAAGTATTTTGACGTTGCAGGTCGTTGCGTCGTTCTTTGCGAGGAGTGTCACAATAGCGCTCGATACTATCTCAGGCGTGAATATGTGCTCGAGAGCGATTATACGCGCGGATTCCATCAAGCGCTCGATGTGGTCTTCAATAAAATAGATGACACCGTTGCTCACGCGGATACTTTCGTAGACACCGAAGCCATATGAATATTCGATGCTCGAAATCGGCACGGACGCATCCTCCATCGGCAATATAGTTCCATTCCGCGAAAAGTATTTGAATTCCATAGCTATTGGTCTTGAAGAAATCCTCCCGCCTGATGCGCCCAGAGCTGTGAGTATATCCCCTTGCCGGCGACGAGATCGTCGTGCGTCCCCTCTTCGGTGATTCTGCCTGCATCAAGCACGATGATGCGATCCATCTCACGCAGAGTCGAAAGCCGGTGCGCTATCGCTATCACCGTCTTTCCTTTCATCAACTCACGAAGGGCCTTTTGAATCTCGACCTCACTTTCGCTGTCGAGCGCGGATGTCGCTTCATCAAGCAGAAGCAACGGCGCATTCTTGAGAATGGCCCGAGCTATCGCAATGCGCTGGCGTTCTCCTCCCGAGAGCTTGATGCCGCGCTCGCCCACCATCGCCCCGTATCCCTGCGGAAGCCGCACGATGAAATCGTGTGCCTGCGCGAGCTTTGCTGCTTCAATAACCTCTTCTTCAGTAGCCCTAGGGTTCCCGTAGGCGATGTTTTCCCGAATCGACCGGTGGAAAAGAAGCGGCTCCTGCGGTACGACGGAGATGGCGTTGCGGAGACTCTCTTGGGTTACGGTGGCAATATCCGCACTATCAATGGTAATCGTCCCCGAATCGAGATTGTGGTGACGCAACACAAGCCGCACCAAGGTCGACTTGCCTGCACCTGAACGTCCTACGACACCCACCCGCTGTCCTGCGGGAATTATGAGCGTCAGGTCTTTGAATACAATATTCTCAGCGTACGAAAAATTCACCCGGTTGAACGAAAGTGCCCCACCGCTTACGACAAGCTCCGCCGCATTCGGTTCATCAGGAATCTCATGCGGCGCGATAATTTCTTCGAGACTTTCTCCAATCTCACCCCACGTCTCGGCAAATTTATTGAAATTCGAACCGAGAGACTGCAAGAGTCCTTCGATTCTGAAGATGATGGTAATGACGAGGATAACATCGCCCAGAGAGAGTACGCCTGAGCGCGCCAGCGCGACTGTTGTGAATACCATGGCACTTCCGAAGAAGACGAGAAGCACGCTATTGAGGATGCGCGTCCATTCTCCGAAGTACCAACTTTTCAGATGCGCCCTCCGCCGGTCATCAGTCGCGCCCTTCAAGCGTTCGATTTCAAATTCGCGACGCGCGTATTCCTGCATCGCGCTCACGTTGGTAAGCAAATCAACGGTGGCGCCGTTGAGTACCGTTTCGAGATCATGCGCACGTATCGCAAGCGGAACTCTCCGGAATCCGAGGTATACATTCACCAAGAGTATGATGACGATCCATACAAAAAATATCCATGCAACCAGAGGACTGACGAGAAAAACGATGATGAAGCTGGCCGTGGCATTCACGCCCATCTCGAGAAATTCCCACAAAAAGACGTCAACGACCTCGCGCATGCCCGTAGCCGCATGACGTATCTTGTTCATGATAGAACCCGCGAAGCGGTCAGAGAAATATGCGCGGCTATGAAGCGTTACGTAGGATGTGAGTGCGTATCGAGCGGTCGCGGAAGAGCCCGTCGACCAGCGCGCGCCTGCAAATCCGGAAATGCGCCAAAAGAGCTTGGCGAGTGCCAAAACCAGAATACATGCCCCGGATGCCCAGAGGATCTGATCATACGAACCTCCTGATTGGATCGACACCGCTGCGTCGGCCAGCAACTTAAATATATAGGAAACGCTCGCCGAAAAAGCATTGCCCAGAGATGCAAAGAATATGGCGAGTACCGCCGCCTGCCAGTGTGGCTTTGAAGCAAAAAGAAAAAAACGAAGGGGATTCTTCGTCATCGGCAGGTCATCGCGCCAGATAGATTTCATAATTGGTCATTATGCGCTATAACCTAGCGATGCGCATCTTAGGTATCGAGACCTCCTGCGACGAAACAGCGGTCTGTCTTATTGAGGCTGAGGGGAATTTTCCTGGCCGGACAGGCGGCCCGTCTTTTAGATGGAAAACACTCGGCAATGCGCTCATTTCCCAGGCGGCGATGCATGCAGAATTCGGAGGCGTCTTCCCCAATCTCGCCAAACGTGAGCACGCAAAAAATCTCGTCCCCCTGCTTCAAAAAACCCTTAACGAATCGGGGTTGTTACGTCATTCAAAACCGAGAGGTTTAGCCTCCCGAGAACTGAGCGGAATCCTCGAGCGGGAGCCGGAACTCTTGGCTCAGCTTGTCCCTTTTCTCGAGCAAAACGGAAAGCCTGATATCGACGCAATAGCCGTCACCTACGGCCCCGGGCTTGAACCCGCGCTCTGGGTGGGAGTCAATTTTGCAAAAGCGCTTTCTCTTGTGTGGAATATACCTATGGTCGCGGTTAATCACATGGAGGGGCACATCATCCTCTCAATGATGGGCATACAACCCCCATATCGGGATTTACGAAATCCCGATATGGGAAAACTGGCTGAATTTGAATTTCCTGTGCTCGCACTTCTCATATCGGGCGGGCACACCGAGCTCGTGCTCTCAAAGGAATTTGGACGCTACGAACTCATTGGACAAACGCGCGACGATGCAGCCGGAGAGGCTTTTGATAAAGTCGCACGACTGCTCGACCTCCCCTATCCCGGTGGTCCGGAAATTTCGAAGCTCGCTTCCATCGCGCGGGAAAGTAATCTGCGCTCGGAAATTAAATTGCCCCGCCCCATGATGCGCGAAGACAATTTTTATTTCTCCTTTTCGGGCCTCAAAACCGCCGTGCGAAAAATTGTGGAGGCACACCCAGATATGTCGCCTGATGACAAAAAGAAGCTCGCGCGTGAATTTGAAGATGCGGTCTCCGAAGTGCTCGTTACAAAGACTATGCGCGCCTCAGAAGAATTCGGAGTGAATACAATAGTCGTCGGCGGTGGAGTCTCCGCAAATAAATATATTCGTGAGCAACTTGCTGTCGCCTGCCAACTGCAAACTGTAAACTGTAAACTGCTCATTCCCCCACCAGAGCTCGCAACAGACAATGCCATCATGATTGCTCTCGCGGGCTACTTCCAGGCGCTCAAAAAGGACTTCGCAGACAGCTCAACCCTCCGTGCGACAGGCAATCTCAAGCTCGCCCCATTAGAGAAATAGTCCTGGATGGAAGGAAAAGTACACGGTGGGACTCTCTAACGGGGCTCGCCTAAAAACCATAGTTTCTGCTAAGATGTCCCGATGGAGCCATCGAAAGCGCCTGAGCCATTCTTAAAGCCCTATAATCCCGGTGAACAAGAGCCGCAGATGCTCGACCTGTGGGAAAAGAGCGGCTACGCCAACCCCGATAAAATGATAGAAGCGGGTCTTACGGCACCCGATGCTGAGTCCTATTCAATAGTGTTGCCGCCACCCAACGTAACAGGAACATTGCACATGGGACACGCCGCAATGCTCGCCATCGAAGACATACTCATCCGCTATCACCGTATGCGCGGATACAAGACGCTCTGGGTACCGGGCACCGACTCCGCGGCAATCGCGACACAATCCAAAGTCGAGACCGATATATATAAAGCAGAGAAAAAGACACGGCACGACCTCGGCCGCGAGGAGCTTATGCGTCGCATTGATGCGTTTACCGACGAAAGTAAAGCAACCATCATCAATCAAACGAAGAAAATGGGTTCGTCTCTCGACTGGAGCCGCTATGCATACACAATGGACGAGAAGCGGTATGCGGCGGTCATGGAAGCCTTTGTGCGGATGTACAACGCCGGATTGATTTATCGCGGTGACCGCATCGTCAATTGGGACCCGAAATTGCAGACAACGGTTTCCGATGATGAAATCGAATATGTGGAACAGAAAGATGCGTTCTATCATTTCAAATACGGCCCCTTCGATATCGGTACGGTGCGCCCCGAGACAAAATTCGCTGACAAGTATGTGGTCATGCACCCCGACGATGC
Organism: uncultured Parcubacteria group bacterium; assembly: GCA_947085915.1. Classification (GTDB taxonomy): domain Bacteria; phylum Patescibacteriota; class Minisyncoccia; order Phycocordibacterales; family UBA2100; genus UBA10103. Next base: position 458 of record CAMTYD010000022.1, on the reverse strand, counting down.
ACGGTACAAGGAATATACACACGGCCAGACAATCGACCTCGAATGGATAAACGGCCCCATCACCGCGACCGTTATCAAGGATGCGGCCGCAGACATGGAATTCGGCTCAGGGGTAATGACTATCACCCCAGCACACTCCGGCATCGACTTCGAAATAGCTCAGCGACACCAGCTCGATATCGAACGTGTCATCGACGACCGGGGCATCCTTTTGCCTATCGCGGGAGAATTTGCAGATCAACATATTAAGAAGGCGCGCCCGATGATAGTCGAGAAGCTGCGCGCGAAGGGTCTTATCTCAAAGATAGACGAGGGGTACGTGCACAACGTGGCGACCAACGGACGCGGCGGGGGCATCATAGAGCCGCAAATAAAGCTGCAGTGGTTCATCAACGTGAACAAACCAATCGCGGAGCGTGATGGAAAATCGCTCAAGGAACTCATGCGGGGAGCGGTAG
>CAMTYD010000021.1:0-7176 GCA_947085915.1 uncultured Parcubacteria group bacterium | reverse complement strand
TCATCAATGACGGTGAAGTTGCCCCTACTTTCGTTGACCGATGGCGGCAAGACACTGATACCCATGCGCTTACACTCCGCGACGACTTCCGCAATTTTTTCGACATCACCGGCGTCGGCGGTGAGGACTGCCGACATGTAGTCGACAGGAAAATTCGCTTTCATGTACGCGGTCTTGTACGCGAGGTTGCCGTAGCTTGCTGCGTGCGCCTTATTGAATCCGTATGCGGCGAAGGTCTCTATCTGTTCCCACAATTTTTGCACCGCATCTTTTTTCATGCCGCCCGCGACGCACCCTTTGATAAAGATCGCTTTTTGCGCGGCCATTTCCTTGGGAATTTTCTTTCCCATCGCTTTGCGGAATTTGTCGGCCTCGAGCCAGGTATAGCCCGCTATGTTGATGGCGAGTGCCAAGACGTCGTCCTGGTAGGTGATAACGCCGTAGGAGTTTTTGAGAATTGCCTCCATGCGCGGGTCGAGATACTCCACGAGCTTCGGATTTTTCTTGCGCTCGATATATGCGGGGATAAACGCCATCGGACCCGGGCGGTAGAGTGCCACCATCGCGTTGATGTCGTGAATCGTTGTCGGCTTCAGGTCGACGAGATAGCTCGTCATGCCGCCGCCGGCGAGCTGGAAGACGCCGAGTGTCTCGCCACGGGAAAGAAGGTCAAATGTTTTTGCGTCGTCGAGTGGAAGCTTGTCGAGATTGACCGCTACATTGAGCCTGTCTTGTACTCGTGCGACGGCATCGGCGAGGACGGAGAGGTTGGTAAGCCCGAGGAAATCGAACTTAAGGAGACCCGCTTCTTCGATGGCATACATGTCGTATTGCGTGATGATGTGATTGCCTTTCGGGTCAATCTGGATGGGAGAGTAATCGGTGACGGCGGTCGGCGCGATGACGACTCCGGCTGCGTGGACGCCTACGTGCCTCGCATTACCCTCCACCTTTTGCGCGAGGTCGAGGACCTCGCGCGCATCTGCGTTGTTTTTATATAGCTCTTCAAGCTCAGGAGTCTCTTTGAGGGCTCCCGCAATCGTCACCGGGAATCCTTGTTTGCCAAATGGAATCAGCTTCGCAATGATGTCACCCAAGCTATACGGATGTCCGAGTGCGCGAGAGACATCGCGCACAGCCGCACGCGCCATCATGGTGCCGAAGGTGCCGATTTGCGCCACCTTATCTTCGCCATATTTTTCCCGCACGTACGCGATGAGTTCATCGCGGCGGTTGTCGGCCAAGTCCATGTCGATGTCCGGCGGGCTCGGACGCTCCGGATTGAGGAAGCGCTCGAAGGGGAGTTGGTACTCGATGGGGTTCACGGTCGTGATGCCGGACAGATACGAGACAAGAGAGCCTGCGGCGCTTCCTCTTGTATTGGTGAGAATGCCTTTTTCGCGCGCATGACGGAGGAGGTCGGCCACCACGAGGAAGTAAGGCGAGTATCCTTTGCTGCCGATAATCGAAAGCTCATAGTCGACGCGTTCTTTGTTCTCTTTTGATTCGGCGATTCCGCGCTCTTTGAAGCCCTTTTCGGCAAGTGCGCGCAATTCGTCATTCGCGTTGCTCCCTGGAGGAATAGGAAAATCGGGGAAAACCCAGGTACCGAGCTTGAGCTCGAGATTGCACCTATCGGCTATAAGCCGGGTATTCAGGAGAGCTTCCGGAATATCAGAAAAGAGTTCTTGCATTCGCTCATATGGGAAAAAGGAAAAATCGGGTGCACCGTGCTCGAAGTCGCGGTTGAGAATGCTGCCGCTCCGGATTTTACGTACGAGTTCACGCGCGAGCGTGTCTTCTTTCTGTAAGTAATACGTATCTTGCGCAGCGACGAGCGGCACACCTGCCTCGCCTGCGAGTGCGATGAGCCCTTGCATCTCTTTTTCCTGCCCATCTATTTCTGAGTGACGGGTAATTTCTACAAAGAGGTCGTCGCCGTACACCTTTTTGTGCCAGTCGAGTATTTCCCGTGCGCGCCCTGCATTTCCTTCACGCAGATGCTTGGCGTGCTCTCCGCCAAAAGAGGGAAGTATCGCAATCAATCCATCGCGATGCCCCTCAATGAGCTCATGGTCAATGCGTGGGCGGTAATAAAATCCTTCGAGATGGGATTGCGAAACCAGCTTCATCAGATTCCGATAGCCTGCTTCATCTTTTGCGAGCAAGACAAGCCGCGAGGTGTGCTCATCGATGCGGTGCTCTTTTTGTGCTCTCGTGCGCGGTGCGACATAGAAATCGACTCCGATAATAGGCTTCAGCGCATTCTCTTTGCACTCTTTATAAAATTCTATTGCGCCGTAGAGATTGCCGTTGTCGGTCAGAGCCAGCGCAGTCTGTCCGTCTTTTGCTGCAGCCGCCACTAATTCAGGGATTTTGGGAATGGCTTCGAGCAGTGAGTAATGGCTATGTGTGTGTAAGTGCACAAAATCGGATTTCATACAGAAAGAGAATGAGTACCTGCCCCGTAGCCAACGCGAAGCGTTGTGGTACTGGGGTGCAGGTGTACAAAATCGCGCGCACTCATACGGGCAAGTATACCCCATGAGATATTTACGTTCATTTCACTGCTTTTTCAAATAATTGTTGAGAACTCTCGCTAGTTGCGAGCGTTGGGAGTTTCTATCTCACGGGGTATATCATCGCGAGTTTTCCCCACTTTGACTTCATGGGTGCGGCCATTTAGAGTTGAGCCTGGTTGGTTTTTTCAGTACACGTGTGTAGGCAACATCGGAGCCTTATCCGACAGTGAAGAGAACGAGGTGGAGCGATGGGCAAGCGAAGAAACACGGCTAAGGGTGGAGCGCGGGCTTCAAGCGAAGATTCTGAAGCAGCGCGACAGGCCGAGGAATCCAAGGGGCGTGGTGCGCACCCGGACGACTTCAAGCGGCCGCATGGCTGGAGTCCGAATGCGAGGGGCCCCGCTGTTCCTGTCCTCGCTGCGTGGACAGGCAATCCGGACGATTGATTGCATCAGTCAATAATATTGCGAAAGGGCGGTCGACAGCACCGCCCTTTTTGCTGGTAGAATCATTTTAATGAAATACCTCATCGGCATCGACGAAGCGGGTCGCGGACCACTGGCAGGCCCCGTATCGGTCGGCGCGGTCTTGGTGCCTGTGGATTTTGATTGGTCGCTTGTAGAAGGTGTGCGCGATTCGAAAAAACTTTCAGAAAAAAAACGCGAGGAGATTTTTGAGCGAGCGCGAGAGCTAGAGAAGACGTCGGCGCTTCGTTTTTCGGTGTCGACCTCCTCAGCGGCATACATTGATACGTATGGCATCGTGCCTGCGATTAAGCGGGCACTCGCCGAGGCACTTGTCCGATTGGAAGTTGAGGCGAATGATTGTCGGGTGCTGCTCGATGGAAGTCTCAAGGCACCCCTAGAGTACATCAATCAAGAGACGATTGTCCGCGGAGATGACAGCGAACCTGTTATCTCACTTGCATCCATCATGGCCAAGGTCACGCGCGACCGCTTGATGAAGCGTATTTCACCGAAATATCCGGCTTATGATTTTCACGTCCACAAAGGCTACGGCACGGCTTCGCACCTTTCCGCCATAGCCCGCAGCGGTCTCTCTGATATTCATCGCGCAAGTTTCTGCCGCAATATTGTCTCTGCTCGAGCTTGACTTCGATACAGAGTTGAACCTAAATGGGGGTCGTTGTTCCACGGGGAACATGCTCACGGAGATGCACCCATGGTGCCGTTATCAATGGATTGGAGATTACAGGCTGGTTTTACTGCGGCGTTGGCTGTCGTCATCTTGACGACGCAGCTATCTTCCCGAAGGCGCACCAGACGTTTGCGGCAGGTCTGCTACCGCTACGCCGGGTACGATGACCAGCGGACAGGCGGAGGAGAATACCCGCCGGCTTCCAAAATGCAGCAAGGATTGGAGGATGAGCTTGCCCGTCTCATGTCGGAGATGGGCGTCATCAGCAATTACGTCCAATCTGTCACGTCATCGACCTACGACTTCTTCGTCAACGCGTCCTATTGGCTTCCGGGTTTTCTGGATGCGTCGATTGGAGGTTCTCTCGAGTCGGAACTTCGGCGACAAGTCTTCGGGATCATATCGCAGGCGGAGATGTTCTTCGAAGATCTGGGAGAAAATCCAAAGATTGACGATGAATTCTTCGACGGCGCGTATCAGTGGCTCGACAAGCTCAGGCGGTGGCTGGAGGTCGTCGAGAGAATCGGTCCCGAAATCGGAAGAGGACTCCAAATCGAGGCTTCGAACAGGAGGCTCTGCTGAATGACGACCCGGCTGCGCGAATGCAGCCGGGTCGATGTGTTTGTTGCGGTTTATCCTGAAATCTGTATAATCCTCGCACTATGGTAGTCCGAATGCGCAAGAACCGTTCCCAGACCGCAAAGCGGCGCAGCAACCACGCTATTTCGGGACAACGCCTCGCAAAGTGTGAATGTGGCACTGAGCGCCTTTCTCACCGCGCATGCCCGGGATGCGGCAAATACAACGGCAAAGTAATCATTGATATCGTCGCGGTGGCTAAGCGCACGGCGCGCCGCCAAAAGCGCAAGCAGACCGAGCTCCGCGCTAGCGGGCAGACTGAAGAGACAAAGGAAAAAGAAACCACGCAAGCTGCGTAGAATTCAAGATGTCCGGCTCACCGGACTGAGTAATGCACACCTTTCTTCATGGGGTCTTTCGTTTTGTTGTGTATACCCCGTGAGATATCTTTTTGAATTTCCGCAGGTTTCAGAAATCTTCATCAGGCACTAATCAACACCTACTATAATTGGACATGCTATCTCATGGGGTATACTGCTCCGTGATAGCTCTTGTATGGCAAATCGTCACCTTGCTCGTTCAGTCGTTCTCCAAGTGCTCTTTGAGCGCGACTCTTCGGACGGCAAAATGACAAGCGACGAAGCCATCTCCCGCCTCCTCGACTACGGCAAAGAATTCGGCGCACGCGATTCGGATATGCCGTTTATGAAAGAACTTCTTTCGACGGCTGTCGCAAAGCAAAAAGAAATAGATGAGGTCATCGTGCGCGCAGCACCCGAATGGCCGATAGACCGCATCGCTGCAATTGACCGCAACATCCTGCGACTCGGTCTCACCGAGCTGCTTTTCTCTGACCGCACGCAAGTCCCCGCGAAGGTCGCTATCAACGAAGCAATAGAGCTTGCCAAATCTTTCGGCAGCGCGTCTTCCGGACGATTCGTAAATGGCGTATTGGGTGCCGTCTACGTCGAGCTGGGCGAGCCGGGCAAAAATGAGGGCGGCAGCCGCAAAGACGTCGGGCAGAAGCCGGCAAAAATGCCGACCGAACATTTAGCAGGTGCTGTCGTCTATGCGCGCTCAGAGGGAGAGACGTACCTCGCATTCGTACACGACATCTTTGGCCATTGGACGCTTTCGAAAGGCAAGATAGAAGACGGTGAAGATGTGGAGGCGGGAGCGATTCGTGAGATAAAAGAAGAGATGGGACTCGACATCAAGATTGTCCAAGAGCTTGGGGTAAACGAATATGTGGCCAATGATTCCAAAGTCGAAGGTGGCAAGAAGCGCAAGCGGGTGAGCTACTTCCTCGCTGAGTCAGCTTTTTCCGAGCTCAGGCTCGGCAGCAGCGGCGGACTCGATGATGCGCAATGGTTCCCGCTCTCGGCAGTTGGCGACCTGAATTTTTATGACGACACACTCAAAATAATCGTCCCCGCTATTAATGTACTCGCGAGAAAGACGCCCGACGCTGAAGAGCCCATAGAAGCGCAAAAGCCAGTGGAAGAAAAGGAGGAGACACGCGAATCGCGCGTCGAAAGCAGGGGAGGCAGACGAAGGCGTTAAAGGAAGGCTGTATACTAACCCTCGTGTATGGATTTTTCGGCATTTGAAACAAAGATTGGATATACATTTACAGACAAACGCTTGCTTGAAAGTGCGTTTACGCATCGTTCGTACCTCAATGAGAACCGGGGTGCTGGCATTGAGCACAATGAGCGGCTTGAATTTCTCGGCGATGCGGTCTTGGAGCTCGTCGTCACTGAATTTTTTTATGCCAAGTATCCGGAAAAGCCGGAAGGGGAACTGACGGCTTTTCGCGCTGCCCTCGTAAATACACAAAGCATTTCGGATGCAGGGACGAATCTCGGCATGAACGAGTATCTTTTGCTCTCACGGGGGGAATCCAAAGATACCGGCCGCGCGAGAATGATAATTCTCGCGAATGCATTCGAGGCACTCATCGGAGCTCTGTACCTTGATTCGGGATACGGCACGGCCAAGCAATTCATCGCAGATCAGCTTTTCCACAAGACAGACGATGTCGTCGCCAATAAGCTCTGGCAGGACGCAAAGAGCAAGCTGCAGGAAATCGCGCAGGAAAAAAGCGGCATCACGCCGACATACCAAGTGGTAAGTCAGAGTGGTCCCGACCACGACAAGACATTCCTCGTCGGCGCATTCATCGGAACCGAAAAATTAGCGACCGGTGGGGGCAGGAGCAAACAAGAAGCAGAGCAAGATGCAGCGCAGAAAGCACTTGCGGCGAAGGGGTGGTAGGAGTGGCTCGGCGGATATTCCTTTTACCGTCGCTATCTGGCACAGCAGTGCCAGCGCTCGGTCTCGCCGCCGTCGCGGCTGCGAAGCCGGTAAAAGGAATATCCGCACTCGCTTTTGTTTTGATACAATGAGCTGCAATGTTGCTTGCGCTTAAATCTATTGAGCTTTCGGGATTCAAATCCTTCGGCAAAAAGACCGAGCTGGTGTTCGGCTCGCCTATCACATCCGTTGTGGGACCCAATGGCTCCGGCAAATCCAATGTCGCAGAGGCCTTCCGCTTCGTACTTGGCGAGCAATCCATGAAATCTATGCGCTCCAAAAGGGGTGAGGATTTGATATGGGGTGGCTCGCCCGCTTTGCCGCGCATGAATCGCGCGGGAGTGAAGGTGGTTTTTGATAATTCCAAACGGCTTCTGGATCTCGATTTTAAGGAGGTGACCGTCGAGCGCGTCGTGTATCGCGACGGGCAAAATGAATACCTTTTGAATGGAACGGTAGTCCGACTTAAGGATGTGATACGTCTTCTCGCGGGGGCAAACATCGGTGGCTCCGGCTACCAAATCATTTCGCAGGGTGAAGCAGACCGCATCTTGAATGCTAGTCCGCGCGAGCGAAGAGAGATGGTGGAAGACGCGCTCGG